>CAIUDO010000689.1 GCA_903897935.1 uncultured Pseudomonadota bacterium | reverse complement strand
CGCTCGCGGCGGAGGCGTCAGCCAGGGCCGCGCACCGACCACGGGAGACGAAGGTTCGTCCCACGTAGTCGGCCGAACCGGAGCGACCGCCGGGAGGGCGGATAACGGAAGAAGGGCCCGGTCCGCCGCGAATCCGCTGACAGCCGGGATCGGCTCCGCCGCTCGCGGCGGAGGCGTCAGCCAGGGCCCTCTGACGCGCGCTCATGCTCCCTCCTCGAGCGGACGACGGAGCGCCGCGGCTTGGTGCGCGACCGCGGTGAGGTTGCACCGGGTGGCTTGCTCTTCGACCGCGCGCAGGCGCGACACCGCGTCGGCGGCGCGCTCGCTCGCGGCGAGCACCTTCGCGGCGAGCAGCCCGCCCGCGCACGCCAACGACGGGTCCGACAGCAGGTTGGCGCACCGGATCAGGGCGTCGATGCGCGGGACGTCGCCGTCGAGGAAGGCGAGGTGCAGCTCGTTGAGCACCACGCCGCGGTCCCAGCCCATGCGCCGGGCGACCTCCAGCGACCTCGTGAACGCGACGTGCGCGCGCGCCCGATCGCCGAGCCGCAGGTGACAGTCACCGATGTTGTGCAGGTTGATGGCGTGACCTCGGGAGTAGTCGAGGCCCTCGCGCGCGGCGGCGGCCTCGCGCAGGTGCTCGAGCGCCTCCTCGTAGCGGCCGGCCTCGATCGCCGCGAGGCCGAGGTTGTTCAGCGCGCGGCCGATCAACAAGCGGTCCTTGGCGGCCCGGGCCGCGTCGAGCGCCTCACGCAGCATCGTGTCGGCGCGGTCGTGGTCGCCGGCCCGGAGCGCCCGGCTGCACAAGCCCAACAACGAGCGCGCGCGGGCCGCCGGATCGTCGTCGGCGAGCGCGAGGGCCTCGCGGAACCGCTGCTCGGCGAGCGCGCCGTCGCCGCGCTCGAACGCGAGGCTCGCCGACAGCTCCAGCACGTCGAACGCGACCTGCCGGGTGGGCGCTGGCTGCGCGGCGGCCTGCGTGAGGTGCGCCCCGGCGAGGTCGAGCTGGCCGCGCTGCAAACGAAGGCGCGCAGCGGCCACATGACAAGGCACCTCGATCCATGAGTATCCGTGGTCGGCGGCGACCTCGAGCGCGGCCGTGAGGGCCTTGCCGGCGGCGTTCAAGTCCCCCAGCCACAGCTCGGCGTTGCCGATCGCGAGCAGCAGGGTGGCCTCACCTTCGCTCGCGCCCGGATCGGACGGCTCGGCGCCGACCCACGCGAGGCCACGCTGATACGCAGCTTTTGCCTCGACGTAGCGCTGCTCGGCCTCGCGCCGCTGACCGAGCGAGAACTGGTGGCGGGCCGCGTCGACGCGCTGGCCAGCGGCGGCGAGGTGCACCGACAGCGCCTCGATCGCCCGCTCGCTCGACAGATCCGACGTCGCCGCCATCGCGGCCGCGATGAGCCGGTGGTGATCGCGCCGCCGGGTGACGAGGGTGCTGCGCAGGGTAGCCTCCCGAACGAGCTCGGAGGCGAACAACCACGCGTCGCCGCCCTGGCCGACCACCAGCGCGTGCCCGGCCAGCGTGTGCAGGATCGGCGACGCGTCGTCGACGCCAGCGGCCGCCGCGAGCAGGGTGGCCGACACCTCCATCCCGATCGCGGCCGCGAGCTGCAGCAGGCCCTTCGCCGCCGGCTCCAGCGCGTCGATGCGCGCCGCGACCAACGCGGTCAGGCTCGACGGGAGGTCCTTCGCTTCGAGGGGCGCGACGAGGCCGGCCTCGCCCTCGGTCACGTGCACCTTGCCGCCCCGCTGCAGGTACTTGACCATCTCTTCCAAGTAGAGCGGGTTGCCTTCGCAGGTCCGGTCGGCGAGCGCCCACAGCTCCGCGGTGACGTCGCGGGCGTCGAGCAGCCACGCGAGCAGGCGCCGCTGACCCTCGGCGGGCAACGGCCCGAGCACGACCACCGGCCCAACGCTCGCGAGCTCGGGCGGCGGCGGCGGCGCGTGGGTGAGCACGAACAAGATCGCCCCGTCGATGCCCCGGATCGTGCGCCGGAACGCGGCAGCGGCACCCTCCTCTGCGTGGTGGAGATCCTCCAACACCACGATCGCGGGCCGCTCTCGGGACAACGAGCGCAGCGCCCGCCGCAGGGCGAGCCAGGACGTCTCGTCGCGGCCCGGGCGGCCCCGCCCGACGCCCAGCACCGCTGAGATCGCGACGCGGTCGGCGTCGTCGAGGCCGAGCTGCGCGAGCCGGGGCAGCTCCGCCTTGACGGTCGACAGCGGCGCCTCGGACGGCAACCCGAGCATCGCCTGGAACAGCGCCCGCACCGGCGCCAGACCGGGCTCCGAGCCGAACGGGGTGAGGCGGCCGACGAACATCGGCACGTTGCGACGCGCCGCCAGGTCCGCGATCTCGGCGATGAGCCGCGTCTTTCCGGAGCCCACCTCGCCGACCAGGGTGACGATCTCGGACCGGCCGTCGGCGATCGTGGCCAACGCTGCGCGCAGCGCGTCGATCTCGCGGCCACGTCGGACCCACGGTCGACGCGTCGGTCGCGCCTCGCGCGGGCCGGCGCCGAGCAGCTGGTAGGTGGGGATCGCCGGCTTGCCGCCGCGTGCGACCAGCGGCCGCCCCGCCGCGAACCGGAACGAGCCCTCGGCGGCCCGCGCGACCTCCTCGGAGACGAGCGTCTCGCCATGATCCGCCAGCGCCGACAGCTTTCGCGCGAGCCGGGTGGTGTCCCCACGCGCGACGTACCGGACCTGGTGACCGACCGAGGCGCCGACGGTGACCTCGCCAGAGTGGGCCCCGATCGCCAGGTGCGCGACGATCCCGCTCGATCGGAGGTCGCTGGCACGCGCCTGCAGCTCGAGCGCGCACGCGAGCGCCCGGGGCAGGTCGTCGGTCCGGGTGCGGTTCGCGCCGAACAGCACCAGCACCTGGTCGTCGACGGTCCGCACCACCAGCCCGCCGTGCCGGTCGACGATGCGCCGCAGCCAGCGGAGGATGCGGTAGTGGCCACGAAACAGGTCTTCCGGCTCGACGCGGGCGGACAGCTCGGTCAGGCCATCGACGTCGACGACCAGCGCCGCGACCGACTTTCGCTCCCCGTGCGCCGGCCGCAGGTGGGCGGGCATCGGGGTGTCGTGCACCGTCCCGCTCGGGGTGCGCCCGGTCGCGTCGCCGCGATCGAGCTGCTCGACGTCGTCGGCGATCCGGCGCAGCGCGATGCCGACGTCGCGCCGCCCGGGGCCTTGCGGGATCGCCTCGCGCACGAGCGCGGCGACGTCGGCGGCGTCGACGCGCGCGTGCTCGTAGAGCCACGCCCGAAGGTCCTCTTCGAACCGGGCCGCATCGGGGTACCGGTCGTCGCGCGAGCGGGCCAGGGCGCGCTGGATGATGCGCCACAGACCCTCGTCGAGCGCGACCCCTTCGTCGCGGGGGTCCGGGATGACGGCGTCTCGCACGCGCCGCAGCTTCTCGCCGGGGTCCGGGTCTTGGAACAAGCGGTGCCCGGCGATCAGCTCCCACAGCACGATCCCGGCTGAGAACACGTCGGAGCGCAGGTCGATCGCCTCACCCCACGCCTGCTCTGGGCTCATGTAGGCGTACTTGCCGCCGCCGGGGCGGCCCGGCTCGGCGCCGTCGACTTGACCCTGCGCGGTGTTCATGAGCCGCGCGATGCCGAAGTCGACGAGCTTGACCTCTCCCGCGAACGTCACGACGAGGTTGTGCGGGGAGACGTCGCGGTGCACGAGGCCGAGCGGCTCGTCGTCGGGGCCACGCCGGCTGTGCGCGTAGCCGAGGCCAGCGAGCGCGTCGGCGATGATCCGCACCGCGACCGGCACCGGGACACGTCGCTCCTGCGCGCGCAGCGCCTTGACGATCCGATTCAGATCGTGGCCGTCGAGCAGCTCCATCGCCATGTAGTAGGCGACGCCGACCCGACCGAGATCGTAGGTCTGGACGATGTTCGGGTGGTTCAGGCCGACCGCGATGCGCGCTTCGTCGATGAACATCGACACGAACCGAGGGTTCTGGGCGAGCTCCGGCCGGATGCGCTTGATAACCAGCCGCTTTTCGAACCCGGCCACCCCGAAGCTGCGGGCGAGGAAGATCTCGGCCATCCCGCCGGTCGCGATGCGCTCGAGCAGCTCGTACTTGCCGAACGGAGCGGGCAGACCGTCCCCGGACGGGCGCGCGCCCGGCGGAGGCGTTGGCCCGATCCGCGTCTCCGTCACGGCTTCGCGGGCTGGAGCGCGTGCTCGAGCACTTCGTGCACGGTGTCGACGAACCGCACCTCGAGGTCCTTACGCAGCGCCTCGGGGATGTCGACCAGATCGTTCTGGTTGTGCCGGGGCATCAGCACCGTGCGCACGCCGGCACGCCGCGCCGCGAGCACCTTCTCCTTGACCCCGCCGACCGGCAACACGCGCCCACGCAGCGTGATCTCGCCGGTCATCGCGAGGTGGTGCCGGACCGGGCGCCCAGTGAGCACGCTCGCGAGCGCGGTGACCATCGCGACCCCGGCGCTCGGCCCGTCCTTCGGGATGGCGCCCGCGGGCACGTGCAGGTGGAACGCGGTGTCGAACGCGGCGTCGGGCAGGTGCATCTCCGTCGCGTGCGCCTTTAGCCACGACATGGCCGCTTCTACCGACTCCTTCATGACGTCGCCCAGCGAGCCCGTGAGCTTGAGCGCGTACGGGCCAGGGATCTTGATCGCCTCGATGAACAAGATGTCGCCGCCGGTCGGGGTCCACGCGAGGCCGATGACGACGCCCGGCTGGTCGACCCGCTCGGCGAGCTCCTGGTAGTAGTGCGCCGGACCGAGCCACTGCGGCAGGTTCTCGGCGGTGGCGCGGACCCGGCGCGCCTGCCCCTCCACGACCTTTCGGGCGACCTTACGGTACAGCGTCGCGAGCTGCCGCTCGAGCTCCCGCAGGCCAGCCTCCCGGGTGTAGTCGCGCACGACCTTGGTGAGCGCATCGTCGGTGACGGTGAGCTGGCGCGGGGTGATGCCGTGCGCCTCGCCGAGCTTGGGCAACAAGAACCGGCGCGCGATCTCGAGCTTCTCTTCTTCGGCGTACCCCGGGATCTCGATGATCTCGAGGCGATCGCGCAGCGCGTCGGGGATGGGGTCGACCAGGTTGGCCGTCGCGATGAACAACACCTGCGACAGATCGACCGGAACGTCGAGGTAATGGTCTACGAACGCCGAGTTCTGCTCACCGTCGAGCACCTCGAGCAGCGCGCTCGCCGGATCACCACGGAAGTCGTTGCCGACCTTGTCGAGCTCGTCGAGCACGATGACCGGGTTGTGGGTCTTGGCGCGCACCATCGCGCGCACGATGCGGCCCGGCATCGCGCCGACGTAGGTGCGACGGTGCCCGCGGATCTCGTTCTCGTCCTTCACGCCGCCGAGCGCGATGCGCGCGAAGCTGCGCCCGAGCGCGCTCGCGATGCTGCGCCCGAGCGAGGTCTTGCCGACGCCGGGTGGCCCGACGAAGCACAAGATCGGACCCTTGCTGTCCGGCTTGAGCTGGCGCACCGCGAGGTACTCGAGGATGCGCTCCTTGACCTTGGCGAGGCCGTGGTGGTCCTGGTCGAGCACCCGCTGGGCGGCCTTGAGGTCCTTCGCGTCGACGGTGGACTGGGTCCACGGGTAGTCGCACACCATCTCGAGCCAGGTGCGGCTGATCACGTACTCGGCGCTGTCCGAGTGGATACGCCGCATGCGGTCGATCTCGCGCAGCGCCTCGTCGAGCACGTTCTGCGGCATGTTCGCGGCGCGGGCGCGCTCCTCGAACCGATCGGCCTCCGCCTCGGTCCCGACGGCGTCCCCGAGCTCCTGGCGGATCGCCTTGAGCTGCTCCTTGAGGTGGTACTCGCGCTGCGACTTGTCCATCGCGGCTTGCAGCTTGGTCTGCACCTCGGCGCCGATGCGCTGGCTCGCCACCGCGGTCGCGAGGTGGCCGAGCAGCAGCTCGAGGCGCCGCACGATCGACCACTCCTCGAGCAGGATGATGCGGTCCGCCAACGACATCTCGAGGTTGGCCGAGATCTGATCGGCGACGCGCTCGGGATCTTCGGACGGGTCCGACAGCACGACGTGCTCGGCGGGCTGAAGCCCGGTGCCGATCATCCACTCCTGGTACAGGGTGGCGATCTGGCGGGTGAGCGCCGCGGCGCGCACCGGATCGTCCTTCTTTCGAGGCGGATCGCGGAGCGTGGGCACGAGCACGCCGCCCGTCGACGTCACCTTGCGCACCGCGACGCGCTCGGCGCCTTCGACGAGCACGCGGTGCGAGCCGTCCGGCACCTCGGTCAAGCGCAAGACGCGGCCAAGGACGCCCACCGAGGCGAGCTCGGCCGTCTCGGGATCTTCGTGGTCGGGCTCCCGCTGCGGCACCAGGACCAAGGGGGCGCCCTGGTCGACGTGACGGGTGATCGCCGCCACCGAGACCGAGCGACCCACCGTGAGGGCGCGCAACGTGCCCGGGAAGACCACGAGGCCGCGCAGAACCAGCGCGACCGGTGTGTCGCTCATCCATCCTCCGGGGCGTCGCCCTAACGCGGCCCCGGGGACACGCTATCCTCGCGGGCGCTGGAGGGTCTCGTGCGCTTGGTCTCCGCGTCGTTGCCGGTCGTTCGTTTACGGATGGCCGAGCCGCTCCCGCCGCTCGAAGGGGGCCCGGAGGCGTGGCCGGTGCTCGACGGGACGCTGGCGTCCGCCCAAGAGGCCGCGGTGCGCGCCGCCGGCCTCGGCCCGATCGTCGACCGGCCCCCCGCGTCCGGGCCGTGGCTCGCGATCGGCGACCACACCTGGGTGACCGCGCCGTTCCTACGCCGGTTCTTGGAGGCGTGCCCGCCGGAGGGCGGGGTCGCCGAGCTGTCCGGCCCGTTCGTGACGTTCAGCCGGCCGCTGCAAGACGGCGTCGACGGCGAGCGCTGGCGGGTGCCGGTGGCCGTCTTCACGTCGGGGGGCGCCGATCCCGGGCGCTTGGCCGCTGCCCCGTCCGTCCCGGTCGACGTCGCCGCGACCCTGGCCGCGCTGCCCGACCCCCACCCAGCGATGGCGCACGCCTCCACGGTCCCGATCCCGGTGACCGACACGATGGCGCACCCGATCACCCACTGGTCGCACCTGCTGCGGGTCAACCTGCTCGGCCTCGTCGCGTTCGCCGAGGGGCAGAAGCGGGCGACGATGAGCGGCCCGGCGCTCGGCAAGCTGTGGGCGGTCGCGAGGCTGGTCGCCAAGGCCCGCTCGTTCGATAAGTGGCGGTTAGCGGCTGCGATTGGGCCACAGGGGCGCGGCTGCACCATCCACCCGACCGCGACCGTCGAGGCGTGCGTACTGGGCGATGGGGTCGAGGTGGGGCCGCACGCGGTCGTACGGGCGTCGTGGCTGGCGGCTGGCGCCAAGGTGCAAGAGCACGCGATGGTGAACCTGACGGTCGCTGGGCCCGGCGCCACGATCGGGCGCGGCGCGATGGTCAACCTGTGCGTGCTCGGCGCCCGGTCGTTCTTGTCGGCGGGGTGGGGGTTTCAGGCGTGTGTGCTCGGCCCTGAGGCGTTCGTGGCGATGGGGGCCTGCTTCTACGACCTGTCGTTCGGATCGGAGGTCGAGGTGCTGCACCGCGGGGCCCGCGTCTCGGCGGGCACCCACTTCCTGGGTGTGGCGGTGGGGCCGCGCGCCAAGGTCGGTCCGAACGTGATCGTCGGCTACGGTGAGGCGATCCCCGCCGACGCGTTCCTGGTCGGCGATCCGGGTCGGATGTTCCGGCGGATCCCGGCGGCGCTGCCCCGCGGGCCCGTCACGGCGCGCGACGGCGCCATCGTGCCGGTGGGCCGCCCGCGCGGGTGACCGTCACCGGCGACGGATCACGAGCGCCGTGCGCAGCGCCCGCACCGCCGACGGATCCGTCGCGGCCACCCCTACGACGTCGGTAGACGGCAGATCCTGGACGACCCCCTCCACGATCAGGCGCTTGGACGAGCCCCCGTCGAGGTTGACGGCGTCGACGCACCCGAGCGCCTGCAGCGCGTGTGCGGTGCCCCGCAGGGTCGCGCCGAGCGCGCGGGTGGCGTGGCGCCCGTCGATCGTGAGGAACACGAGCGCGCCGTCCGCGCGGATCCCGGCCGCGCAGCGCGGGAGCAGGTTCTGGTCGAACGTCTCGTCGGCGGAGAACGTGATCGGCGGCGCGGTGGCCGTGAACCCCTCGGCGCGCAGGCGCTCCGGCCCGACGACCACGTGACCGCCCTCCAGCAGGCGAGGGCCGCCCGCCATCGCCGCGTGTACGCCGTCGATCGGCAAGCGGTACTCGACGGAGGCGCCGACCGCGGGGGTGTGCGGGGTGGTGACGACGAACCCGCCGGTCGGCACGTCGAGGTCGGCCCCGACCGCCACCACCTGCCCGGTTGCCACCGCGAACCCGGGCCCGGTGGCCCGAGACGCGTGGCCGCGGTGGGTGATCGTCGCACCTTGGCCGATCACCAGCGTGGCGCCGCCGACCTGCAGCGCGACCTCGTCCATGGTGACCACGCGCACCGACCACGCGCCCGCGGCGTCGACGACCAGCGCGCTGCGGGGGAACGTCGGCGGGCCGACCACCACCCCGTCGGAGACCAACAAGCCGACCGGATCCCCGCGGCGCTCCGGCGGCCGCACGTCCGGCTCGGAGTACAAGAAGAACCCGCCGGAGACGACGGCGAGGGCGCCGTCGGCGTCGATCGGCGCGCGCGCGGCCGTGATCCGAGCGCTCCCGGGCGCGACCACCAACCAGCACGCCCGGAACGGGCCGTCCTGGGTGATCGCCTCCACGGTCGCGCACGACACCCCAGGCGCCACCAGCCGGGGCGCCGCGCTCGCCAGCAGCGCGTCGATGGTCGGCGACGACGCCCGATCCGGACGGGCGCGCGCCGCGAGCAAGCCGCCCTGGCTGTAGTAGAAGTCGGCGACCGCCCGCACCCGTAAGGCGCGCGGCGGCGGCCCGGCGAGCACCTGCCACGCCCGCGCGAGCAGCCCGAGCTGCAGGGCGTGGCCGCCGTCAGGGTCGGCCTCGGCGACCCGCTCGAGCCACCCGCTGACCTGCTCCACCCGGCGCGCGAACAAGGCCGCCTGGTCGGCGTCGACCTCTACGATCAGCGCCTGCACGATGTGATCGCGCAGTGAGGGCAGGAGCGCGCGGGCCTCGGCGCGCGCTTCGTCGATCGGGGCGCCGCTCGGCGAAGGCAGGACCTCGCCGCCGAAGGCAGCGAGCGCGGCCGCGACGGCAGGGCACGACCCAGCGGCGACCGACAGCCAGCGCCCGGTGACGCTGGCGCTCGGGATCACGGCGCGACCAGCTCCAGCGTGGTCCCCGCGCGAACGTTCGTCTCGGTGACGGTGGTGCCGTCGAGGAACGTGACGGTGACGGTGTTCGCCTGGTGGTCGGTGCCGAGCCCCAGGTACAGGTCGTGCGACGAGGTGCCGAAGCTGGTTGCGGGGCTGACGAACAGGCTCTGCGTGCCACCGTCGCGCTCGACCCGCACGTTTGCCCCGACCGCGTGCGGGTTCCCGGCGCCGCCGTCGAGCTTGAGGGTGATGCCCTCCGGGCACCCGCCCGCGAGCTGGTAGACGCGCAGGAAGAACAGGCCAAACACGATCAGCTCGGGCTTGTGGTCGCCGTCGAGATCCGCGGTGACCGCGCTGCGACCGATGCCGCGCTCGTCCCACCCCAAGGTGGTGGCGCTCGCGTCGGAGTACGCGCCGGTGCCGTCGTTGAGCAGCAGCACGTCGCGCTGGGTCTCGGAGATGGCGGGGTGCTCCTCGGGCGTCTGGTCGGGCGGGCCCGCTTGGACCACGATGTCGTCGTCGCCGTCGAGATCGAGGTCCGCGAACCGGCCGGACCAGGTGACGCTGCTCTCCGGGTCCGCCACCTGCACGCCGTAGACGTCGCTCGCCTTGAGGAACGTCCCGTCCCCGAAGTTCAAGAAGAACTCTACCGGGCCCCAGTTCGAGACAAACATGTCGGGCCAACCGTCATTGTTGGGGTCGCCGACGCCGAGCCCCATCCCCGCCATCTTGTCGTTGCAGTAGCAGTCGAGCGACCGGGTGAAGGTGCCGGCGCCGTCGTTGAGGAGCAGCGCGTTCGAGAAGGCGCACGACCCGGCGTTGTGACAGTCGTTCACGATGTAGAGGTCGATGTCGTCGTCTTGGTCGGCGTCCAGCCATCCGCCGATGAAGGTGAGCCCGATGTGGTCTTCGGCTGGGATGCGGCTCAGCTCGTCGGTGAACGAGTGGTCGGCTTGCTGGAAATACAAGCCGACGCCGTCGCCCACCCGCGGCCCCGGGAACCAGTGGGTGTACGCGCCGAGGAAGATGTCAAGCCGACCGTCGGCGTTGGCGTCGGCGAAGGTCGGCGTGAGCCGCTCGCCGGCGCTGTTCGGCAGCCGGGCGGACGTGAACACCCACGGCACGCCGTCTTCGAGCTCGTTCCACACCACGAGGTCATCGAGCCCTTCGGCGCGCGCCAGCACGATGTCGAGGTCGCCGTCTTCGTCGAGATCGGCCACCCCTGGCGAGTTCGCCTCTGGGAACGCCCCTCCGTCGAGGCGGGCGGGCACGATCGACCAGCCGCCGGCGCCGTCGTTCGCGAAGAAGATGGTTCCGACGCCGCGGATGCTCATCACGGCGTCGACCGCGCCGTCGCCGTCGAAGTCACCGACCGACACGCCGGGCCCCTGCTCCTCCGGCAGGTCGCCCCACGGCCCGGCGCCCATGAGGTCGGCGTCCTTGAACTCGTGCATGAGCGTGTACGCGAGGTCGGTGCACGTACGCACGGGCTCCGTGTCGGTGTCCGAATCGGTGTCGGTGTCGGTGTCGGTGTCCGAATCGGCGTCGGTGTCGGTGTCGGTGTCCGAATCGGCGTCGGTGTCGGTGTCCGAATCGGTGTCGGTGTCGGTGTCCGAATCGGTGTCGGTGTCGGTGTCGGTGGGCGTGACGGGGGAGGTGTCGTCTTTGTTCTTGCAAGCGATCGCGAGCGTGATCAGGAGCGTAATCGTCGGGCGCACGCGAGCCTCCGGCATCACCGAGACGTGTCAAGACCACGTGAGGCTAACCCGTCGGAGGGCGTGGGCCAACGGCCGCGGCGCTTGGCGGCGCCGCCTCTGGGTGGATACCGGTCGGCCGCGCTACGGATGCGCGCTCGAGCGGACCCTCCATGCCGATTCTTCAGGTCGAGAGCCTCACCCGGGCCTACGGGGCGACGGTCGCCGTGCGCGACGTCTCGTTCTCCGTCGAAGAGGGCGAGATCGTCGGCTTCCTCGGTCCGAACGGGGCCGGGAAGACGAGCACCATGCGCGTGATCGCGGGCTCGTTGGGCGCCACCCAGGGGCGCGTGATCGTCGGCGGCTTCGACGTCGCGACCCAACCGGCCGCGGTCAAGCGCATCGTGGGCTACATGCCGGAGACGCCGCCGCTGTACGTCGACATGACGGTGCGGTCGTTCTTGCGGTTCTGCGCGCGCATCAAGGCGGTCTCCGACCCGGCGGGCGCTGCCGAGCGGGCGATGCGGCGCGTCGGGCTCTCCGAGGTCGCCCACCGCGTGATCGACCACCTCTCGAAGGGCTACCGGCAGCGCGTGGGGCTCGCCGCCGCGCTCGTGCACGACCCGCGGCTGTTGATCCTGGACGAACCTGCGTCGGGGCTCGACCCGAAGCAGCGCGTCGAGATCCGCTCGTTGGTCCAGGAGCTCGCCGGAGGGCACGTCACCGTCGTGTTGTCCACGCACGTGCTGCCCGAGGTCGAGCAGCTCTGCACGCGCGTCATCATCGTGAACCGCGGCCGGATCGTCGCCCAGGACCGGATGGAAGCCCTGTCGGAGCCCGGGCGCGTCGTCACGGTCGAGGTCCGCCGCGACGCCGAGCGCCTCGCCGCCGCCATCGGCGCGCTCGACGGCGTCACCGAGGTCGAGGCGCTGCGGCCCGGCGCGCTGCGCGTGGTCGGCGCGCGTGACCTCCGGGAGGACGTCGCCGATCTCGCGGCCCCGTTCGGCATCCTCGAGCTCACCGGGCGGCGTGGGCTCGAAGAGGCGTTCCTTCGCCTTACTCGGGAGGACTGACGTGTCGGTGTTCCACATCGCGTGGCGCGAGCTCGCGTCCATCCTGAACACCGCGGTCGGTTGGCTGGTCCTGGCCGGCTTCCTCGTGATCGCCGGCTTCTTCTGGTCGTCGATGGTGTCGTTCTACGTCACCCAGAGCACCGACCTGTTGACCAACCCGTACGCGGGCGCGCAGATGAACCTGTCGGATCACCTGCTGGCACCGTACTTCGGCAACGTCGCGGTGGTCCTGCTGATGATCTGCCCCGCGATCTCGATGCGGCTGTTCTCCGAAGAGGTGCGCCAGCGCACCATGGAGCTCCTGCTGACGGCGCCGGTGTCCACGGCGAGCATCGTCGCCGGCAAGCTGCTGGGCGCGCTCGGGTTCGTGGCGCTGATGCTCGCGTCGACGCTGCACCTGCCCCTCACGCTGATGGTGTGGGGATCACCCGATGTCGGCGTGCTGATCGGCGGCTACGCGTCGCTGATGTTGGTGTCGGCGACGATCCTCGCGATGGGCATGATGTTCTCGGCGATGACCGCGAACCAGGTGGTCGCGGTGGTGCTCACGTTCGGGTCCGCGCTGGTGTTGTGGGTGCTCGGGTGGGCCGGCAGCGGCGACGGCGCCACCGCCGAGGTGCTCACCGGCCTCGGGCTGCTCGACCACGTGCAGGGGTTCCTGACGGGCGCGGTCAAGCTGTCGGACCTCGTGTACTTCGCCGCGATGATCGGCTTCTTCTCCCTCGCCACGCACCAGCGCGTGGAAGGGTATCGGTGGCGTTGATGCGGGCGCCGTACTGGGTGTTGGGGCCCGCCGGGGCGATCCTGCTGATCGCGTTCGGGTCGGCGTGGTTGGTGCTCGGGGGCGGCCCTGCGGTCACGGGCCTCGGCGTCGCGGGCGGGCTTTGCCTCGTCGCGTGGGCGTGGCTCGACGGCGACCGGATCACGGCGTTCTCCGAGTCGCGTGGCGCGCGCCACGGCTCCGGCGCGCTGCTGGTGTCGGCGCTCGGCGCGATGGTCGGTGTGCTCGCGTACGCGGTCGCGATCGACCATGATCACACGTGGGATCTCACGCAGGATCGCCGCCACACGCTGGCGGACCAGTCGGTGGTGGTCGCGGCTGGCCTCGACCGTGACATCAAGGTGTACGCGTTCTTTCGTGAAGCGTCCGCCGAGGAGAAGGCGTTCGTGGGCCTCGTCGACCGGCTGCGCGAGCACACCGGCCACCTGACCGTCGAGCTCGTGGATCCGCTCCGCAACCCGTTGATGGCCGAGCAGTACGCGATCACCACCGACAACGGGACGGTGGTGCTGGTGTCGGGAGACGATCGTCAGAGGTTGGAGGCGGACTTCTCCGAGGAGGCGCTGGTGGCGGCGCTGGTGCGCCTCTCGTCGGGGGCGTCGCATCGGATCTGTTGGGCCACCGGGCACGGTGAAGCGGGCGCCGACGACGACTACGAGCCTACGGGGTACGGCGCCGCGGTCATCAAGCTCGAGCACCACAATTACGAGGTCGTGCCCCAGGCGATCCTCACTGACGGGATCGATCGTGGCTGTGAGGCGCTCGTCGTCGCGGGGCCGTCGTCGGACTGGCTGCCGCGCGAGCGGGAGGCGCTCGCGGCGTACGTCGCCGAGGGCGGGCGCGCGCTGGTGCTGATCGAGGCTGGGGCCGCGTCGGAGCTGGCGGTCGACCTCGGTCGCTACGGGGTCGACGTCCGGGACGACGTCGTGCTGGAGTCCGACCCGTCGCGGCTGATCGCGCAGGGAGACCCGTCGTTCTTGGCGTTCTACGGTGACGCGTACGCGCTGCACCCCATCGTGCGGGATCTGCAAGGGATGGTCGGCATGCGCTCCGTGCGCAGCGTCGGGCCGGCCGAGGGCGAGCGGCCCGGGCTCGTCGTGCAGGAGATCCTGTCCACGAGCGCGTCGAGCTGGGGCGAGACCGGCTGGCGCGACCCGGCGGTCGAGCTGATCGCGGACGGCGCCGAGCGCGTCGGGCCGGTGCCGGTGATGGTCGTGGTCGAGGTGACCGACCCGGCGGCGATCGAGGTCGCGCGGTCGGCCGCAGCGCCGGCGGTCGCGATGGGTGAGGGCGTCCTGGGGGCGTCCGGCGACGAAGGCGCGCTCGTCCCCGCCGACCTCGCGCCCGAGGCCGGGGGCCGCCTGGTGGTGGTCGGCGACGCGGACTTCGCGTCGAACCAGCTCATCTCGGTCGGCAACAACCAGGACGTGTTCCTGAACGCGGTCGCCTGGTTGGTCGACGAGGCGGATCAGCTCGGCGAGCGCCCCGAAGCCGACGACGCGCAGGCGCTGTCGCTGACCGTCGCGCAAGAGGTGCTGATGTGGCTGGTGTCGGTCTTGCTGGTCCCGTTGGTGGCGGTGGTGGCCGCGATCATCGTGATGGTGCGGCGCCGGTTCTTGTGAGGGCGCGTCGCGCGGCGCGGAAACGACGCGGCGGTCGTTGCGGCGGGGGCACGCAGGCGGTAGGACGGTGGCCCCCAGCGCGGAGGCGACGTGGCGAACCTGGCTGACTTCTTCAACAACTACCTGCCCAAGAAGCTCGCGGAGCACCCCGAGATCGCGGCCGGCATCAACGGCGTGTACCTGTTCGACCTGGAAGGGGCCGGCCAGTGGACGGTCGACTGCACGAACGGCGGCTCCGTGCGCGAAGGCTCGTGCGAGGATCCGGGCTGCGTGGTGTCCGCCACCGGCGCCGACTTCGAGGGCCTGCTCGACAACCCGTCGTCCGGCATGATGCTGTTCTCGACGGGCAAGCTGCGCGTCACCAACGTCGGCATGGCGTTGAACCTGCAGAAGCTGCTGAGCTGATCGCCCGGGGCGGCTACCGCGCCGCGTCGAGCGCGGCGAGGAACGGCGCGACCTCGGCCGCGCGCAGCTGAAAGAGCCCGTACTCGGGCTCCCCTTGCCAGCCGTGCCAGTCGGAACCGCCCGTCTCGAGCAGCCCCCACCGGCGCGCGGCCCGCTTGAGGGCCTTTCGCTCGGCGGCGGGCAGGCGCGGCCGGCTCACCTCGAGCGCGTCGAGCCCAGCGGCGGCGAACTCGGGAAGCCAGCGTTCGACCGCGGCGGCCGGCGGATGCGCCCACGACGTGAGGGCGCCGGCGTGCTTCGCCAGCGCGATCGCCTCGAGGAAGGTCGTCTCGAGCGGCGGCACCAGCCCGGCGTCATCGCCGAGCCACCGATCGAACGCCTCACGCACCGACGCCGCGCGGCCGCTGATGACGATCGCGCGCGCGAGGTGGAACCGGGTCAGCGCGCGCGCCCCAGTCAGCGCGTCGTCGTCGGCGGGCGGGAGCGCGGCGCCGACCGCTGCCTCGAGGCGGGCGCGCGCGGCTTCGTACCGAGCGGCGCGGGCGCGGGCCTGCCCGGCGCAGAAGGCCGCGAGCACCTCGGGGATGGCGCCCGGCACGTACACGAGCAGGTGCAGCTCGCGGCCGCGCCACATGCCGCTGAGCTCGGTAGCGCCGATCAAGCGGACCGTCCGCCCGTCGATCTCCTGCACGCCGACGCACGCGGCGGGCGGCAGGTCATGGTCTGTCACCGCGACGGTCGACACCCCGGCGGCGACCACGCGCCGCAGGACGTCGTCGAACGGGTATCGGCCGTCCGAGCGCGCGCTGTGCAGGTGGAGATCGACGAGTCCCTTGGGCAACGTCATCGGAGCTCCGGGGGGTTGGGCGCGCGCACGACGTGTGAGCGCGGGCCGATATTCCCGTGCGCCGTCACGGGGCGCCTCGCTGCGCCAACCAGCGCTCGATCGCGGCCTCGACCTCTTCGGGCGGCCGGTCCACCTCGACGATCTTCTGGCGGCCACGCTCGCCGCGGAGGACCCGGACCGCGCCGCGCGGCACGTCGAGCACCTCGTCGGCGAGCCAGGTGACGAGGCGCGCGTTCGCTGCGCCGTCGACCGGGCGGGCGTCGAGGCGGATCCGCAGCGCCCCGTCGACCCGCGTGAGCGCGCACCGCGACCCACCAGGGGTGACGCGCACGTCGAGGCGGTGGGAACGAGGCGCCTTCACCGTCGATAGATGCGCGTGGCCCCGGCCGGCTGGGAGGTCGCGACGTGCGCCGCGACGTCCTCGAGGCGCGCGCTCCGCGCCACGACGCCCTGCAGGGTCGGGATGGGCGCTGGGGAGGCGATGACGAGCACGCCGTCGCCTTGTGCGTGGATGCGGTAGGCGCCGTCGCCGGTGGCGATCGCGAGCTTGTCGACGGGGTCGTCGCCGATGAGGGCGACGTCGAGCTGGCCGCCGCGCTCGCGGACGACGTTGACGATGGTGTCCTCGTCGACGTCGAGGCTCGCCCACACGCCGCCGCGCCCGGGTGAGAAGTCGGCGTCGAGGCGCGTGGGCGGCGCGTCGCTCGGGAGCAGCGCCCACACCGCCAGCAGCGCCGTGATCGCGGCCAGACCGGCCACGGCCGTCCACGCGCGCCGCGGCGACGGCGGCGGCGGCTCGGGCTCTGGCAGGTCCGGCAGCCCCTCGACGCGGCCCCACGGGCGGCAGCGCAGCTCCGTCTCGGCTTGTTGGACCAGCGGGCCGAGCAGGCCGTTGCGCGACCAGCGGCCTGGGCCCGAGACGACCATGCCGCGCAGGTGGTGGCGCTCGGGGGCGCCGACGAGGCACGCCAGCTCGACCGCCATCCGCGGGGCCGTGAGGTCGGCCGCGTCGATGACGATGAGGTCGTCCGACACCGGCACGCGGCGGCAGGTGAGGGCCTCGAGCAGCGGCGGGCGATGGCCACGCGCGTCAGGGTGGAGCTGGAGGACGAGCACCGAGGCGGTCGCGGTGGGGCGTGCCCCCAACGCGGGCGGCAGCACGTCTTCCCACGCGAGGCCGCCCGCTTTGATCAGGCGAATCAGCCGGTCGCAGCGGATGCACGACGCGCGGTGCTCGGGGTGGCCGCCGCTCACCACCTCCTCGGCGGGCGGGCACGGCTCGGGCTTGAAGGTGGCGAGCCGGGCGAGCAGGCGGTCGATGCGCTCGGCCGGCCAGTCGTGGAGGGACAAGCCGTCGGTGGCGGCGCACGCGCGCACCACCTCGTGCAGGCCGCCGCGCGTGGACTCCAGCACGATGCGGTCCACGCCGAGGTGCATCGCGATCTGCTCGATGGGGCGCCGATCGGCATAGTGGTGGTGGAGCAGGTTGACGGCGGCTTCGTCGTTCGCGGCGCGCTCGATCGCCGAGCGCCACCGCGGCGACAGCGGCATCTCGAGGTCCTGCGGCCAGCGGTCGCGGTCTACCTCGCGGCGCGCCCGGCGCACGAGCTGAGCGACCAGGTGGTCGACGCGGTCCTCGGCGTGGGGCAGCGGCGTGGACGGGTGGATGTGGAACAAGGCGTGGTCGCGCGCGGCGCGCAGCACCTCGGGGTGCAGCCGGATGCCGTTCGCGAGCAGCGCCCACGCGACCCGAACCGTGATCGCGGCCCACCCGGTGTAGGCGACGTCTTCGTCGAGCGGCACCGAGCGCGTCGGCGCGGCGATCGGCAACGAGCCACCCGCAGACGGACGTGAAGCGTCGGTCGCGCCGCCCGCGGTCGCGGCGCGGTGAGAGGCGGGCCGGGCGGTGGCGGCGTCGAGGGGATCGAAGGGGATCATGGGGGATCGTGGGGGGAGGCTCGTACTCTACTGCGCGTCGATCCCGCCGGCGAGGGGCGCCGCAGAAAAAGTGTTCGCGGCTCGTGAGCGCCTCGGCCCTCGTTGAGCGGGGTCGGTTCGGGTGATCAGCCGACCCCGCAGGCGGTGAACGCCCACACCTCGGCGGCGCCGGCGGCGCGCAGGACCCGCGCCGCGTCGCCGAGCGTGGCGCCGCTCGTCACCACGTCGTCGACGAGCAACACGCGGCCGTGAACCGCGCGGGTCGCGGCGTGGCGTCCGTGTACGGCGGCCGCGCGGGCGCGTCGGTCCATGCCGGCCAGGCGGGGCGTGGGGCGCGCGGTGAGCGCGGGCGCCCACGGGACGCCCGACCGGGACGAGAGCGCGTGGGCGAGCAGGTGGGGCAACGAGAAGCCGCGGGTGACGATCCGAAACGGTCCCGACGGCACCGGCACGATCAGGTCGGCGCCCCGCACGATGGAGCCGAACGTGCGACCGAACAGCGCGGCGATCGCGAGCCCCACGTCGCGGTCTGGCGCGCCCTTCGCGCGCCGCACCGCGCGCCCGATCGGACCACTGTACTTCGTCATCACGAGCACGCCCTCGAGATCGTGGGTCGCGGGCAGCCGCCGCACGACGACGCGCGCGCACGCGGCGCAGATCGGCTCCGCGGCGTCGTGGTCGCAGCCGGCGCACCGCACCGGCCACCACAAGGCGGCTCTGGTTCGGGCGGGGTCACGTCGCATCGGGCCTCCGTTCGTAGCGCCGTGGGCGCTTGCCGGGGACCGGTAGCCGGTCAGCGCGCGAGGGGAGGGAAGGCCACCCGGCCCAGTGCGATCGTCACGGGGCGGTCCGAGTGGGCGGGCCGCGGCCGCCCCTCGGCGTGTCACGTGACGAGACGGTCGGTCGACGGGCATCTACCGTGCTCCAGCACGCTCCATCCTCGCGAACGGCCAAGTCCACTCCGTTGATGGAGCCTCGCCGCCCTCGCGCGGGCCTCGCTTGGCATGCTCGGTCCGGCTACCTGATGGGTGCTCTAGGTGAGGTCGTTTCGTGAACAGGCTTCGGCTCGGCGAGTTTCGCTTGATCAAGCCCGTCGCGCGGGGCGGCATGGCCCAGGTGTGGCACGGCGTGCACGAGCGGCTCGGGGTGCCCGTCGCGGTCAAGATCATCACCACCGAGGCCGCGCGTGACGCCCAGCGGCGCGACTTCTTCCGCAATGAGGTGCGCGCCGTCGCCGCGCTCGACCACCCGGGCGCCGTGATCGTCTACGATCACGGTGAGGTCGACGGCGCCGCCGCGGACGCGTCGAACGGGCTCATCCGCTCCGGAGCCCCGTTCCTGGTGATGGAGTACGCGAGCGGCGGCACGCTGTCCCGGGTGCGTCGGCCGATGCGCGCGATCGAGGTGCGCGACGTCGCGCTCGCGTTGCTGGACGTGCTGGCCCACGCCCACGCGCGGGGGGTGATCCATCGGGACATCAAGGCGGGCAACGTGCTCGTCTGCACCGAGCGTGACGTGCGGCCCGGGTTGAAGCTCACCGACTTCGGGATCGCGCACGCGATCGGACACGTCGAGGGCGCGGGTTCGCTCGAGGGCATGGCCGGCACCCTCGCGTACATGGCCCCCGAGCAGGTGCTTGGCCGGTGGCGCGACTATGGGCCGTGGACGGATCTGTACGGGCTCGGCTGCTTGATCTACCGGTTGCTGACGGGCCAGTTGCCGTTCGCGGGCCTCGAAGGAGACGCGTTGGCGCGCGCCCAGGTCGAGCAGGAGGTGCCCGTCGTCCCGCCGAGCCTCGCGGCGCCGGCCTTCGCGGCCTGGATCGCGCGCCTCGTCCAGAAGCCGCGCAACGAGCGCTTCGACAACGCCGCCGACGCCGCGTGGGCCCTGCTGCACGTACAGAGCGTCGACGGCACCGGCGGCCTCGCCGCGGATCACGCCATCGACGACCACCCGCCCTCCGACCTCGACAGCGTCATGGCCCCGTCGACGACGATGTCCCCGCTGCCTCCTGCGCGGCGCGCCGCGCCGGTCGGCGGGCGCCCCCCGATCCCGTCCGCGTGGCAGGTCAGCGGCCACGGTGGCGCGGCGGTGTCGCCGTTGGGGGTGGGGCTCGGGTTGCACGGGTTGCGGACCGTCGCGATGGTCGGGCGGGAGGACGAGCGAGACCACCTCTGGAGCGCCCTCCGTTCGGTGGACATGACCCAAGAGGCGCGCGCGGTCGTGGTCACCGGCGGCGCCGGCGTCGGCAAGTCCCGGCTGGTGGAGTGGCTGGCCGAGCGCTCCCAGGAGCTCGGCGCGGCGACGGTGTTGAGCGCGGAGCACGGGCCGCTCGGTGGGCCCGCGTACGGCGTGCGCCGCATGTTGGCCCGTTACTTTCGCGCGGTTCGCCTCCGCCGCGACCACGTCCGCGCCCGCATCGACGACGCGCTCACGGCCCTCGGGAACACCGACCGCGCCGAGGTCGACGCCCTGCTCGAGCTCGTCTCGCCCGCCCCGAAGCACGAAGGCTCCGCGGTCCGCATCGAGGCGCCCGAGCAGGCGTGGGCGATCCTCGTGCGCTTCTTGCGCCTGCTCGGTCGCCGTCGGCCGGTGGTGCTGTGCCTGGAGGACGTGCAGTGGTCGTCGGACGCCGTCGATCTCGTCGCGCACCTGATCTCCGAGCACCGCACCGGGTCGCCGGTGCTCGTCGTGATGACCGCCCGGGACTCCGCGCTCGCGGACGTGCCCGAGGTGGCGGCCCGGCTCGACGCGATCGCGAGCGGCCCCGCGGGCTCGGCGTTGCACGTCGGCACGCTCGACGCGGCCGCGCTGCGCCGCCTCGTCGAGGAACAGCTCGGCCTCGAGCCGTCGCTCGCGGCGTACGTGGAGGAGCGCTCGTCGGGCCACCCGTTGTTCGCGATCCAGCTCGTTTCTGCGTGGGTGCAGGCTGGCCAGCTCGAGATCGGCGCCGCCGGATTGGTGCTCGTCGACGGCGTGCACGGCGAGAAGCCCGCGGATCGGGTGGTGTTGCCCGCCAGCCTGCACGACATGTGGGCCCTCCGGATCGACCGGATCGTCGACGGCCTTCCTGAAGCGACGCGCGTGGACCTCGAGCGCGCCGCGGCGTTGGGAACGGTGGTCGACGACGACGAGTGGGCGCTGGTGTGTGGTCCCGACAGCGCCGACCGCAGGCTCGCGATCCGCGATCGGCTGGCGGCGCAGCGGCTCGCGCGCGTCGACGTCGGGAGCTGGACGTTCCGGCAGCCGCTGCTGCGCGAGAGCATCGAGCGCTCGGCGCGCGCGGCGGGTCGCTGGGCGGACCATCACCGCGCCTGCGCCGACATGTTGTTGGCGCGCAGCACCGACGTCGGGATCGCGGAGCGGCTGGGCCGCCACCTGGTGGAGGCGGACCTGTGCAACGCGGCGATCGGCGCGCTGCTCCGCGGGGTGCGCGAGCGGAAGCGCGCGTCGGGGGTGCGCTCGGCGTTGTCGTTGCTGCGGGTGTGCGAAGACGCCATGCACCGCGTGCCGTTGCCGCCCGAAGACGCCCGGTGGGGCGACGTGATGGTCGTGCGCGCCGAGCTGTACGGCCTCCAAGGCCAAGGTGACCAGGCGCTCGGCTGGGGGGCGCGCGCGGTCGACGCCGCCCGCGCGTACGGGTGGGCCAATGTGCTGGTGCGCGCGCGGATCGAGATGTCCGAGGTCCTGTTCTTGCGCAACGATCTCGTCGGGGTGAGCCGGATGTTGGACGAGGCGCTCGCGGCGGCGCGCGGGGGCAAGGAGGCCGACGCTGGGGCGGTCGGGCGCTGCTTGCACGGGCTCGCGCGCGTGGCGGTGTCGCGCCGCGACGACGTCGCCGCCGACGTGCTCCTGCGCGAGGCCATCGGCTGCTACTTCGGCGCGGGCCAGGACGTGTCGCTCGCGGGCGTGTGGCGGACGCAGGGCGACCTCGCCCGGGCGCGCGGCGAGTGGGGGGTCGCGCGTACGCGGTATCAGGCCGCGCAAGACGTCTATGTGCGGAACGGGCGCCGTCACGGCGTCGCGTCGTGCCTCAACGAGCTCGCGGAGCTCGATCGGGCGGAGGGCAACCTCGAAGCAGCCGCCTCGGGCTATCGGGCCGCGCTGCGCGAGATGGACGCGCTCGGGCTCGCGCGCGCGCTCCTCCCGGCGTTGAACCTCGGGCTCGTCCACATGGCCCAGGGCGCGTGGGACGAGGCGCGCCGGGTCATCGGGCAGGCCGCGGTCGACCTTCAGCGCCGCGATTGGCGTACGTTCCTGGGCGCCGCGCAGGTGATGTTGGCCGCGTGCGCCGGGGCGCGGTCAGACTGGGCGGCATGGGAGCGTCACCTCGGGTCCGCGCGTGGCTTGTTGATGGAGACCCGGTTCGTCGACGCTGACATCTGCTGGTCCGCGGAGCTGGCCGGGCAGCTCGCGGCGCGAGCGGGTGAGCCGATGCGGGCGTGCGAAGCGTGGCGCATCGCGCTCGCGCAGGCGCAGGGCCTGCGCGACGCCGCGGCCGGCGCCCGCATCCAAGGGCGCCTCGCGTCCGTCGGGGGAGATTAGCGGCAGTGCCAAACCCAGCTGTCAGCCTTCAGCTCCGGCGGGGTTGGTAGTGCGCAGAAGGCGCGTCGACCCAGGCGTTTCCGTGACGAACGGTACGGACTGACAGCGTAATTGCGAAGGTCAGCCGCCTCGATCCCCCACGAACATTGAAGACGGTACGCACGGTGCTTCATCGGAAGTAGGCGGCTGAATACCCGACGGCCGCTTGCGCGCTACCAGGCGTAGTCGGGGTGGGGCGCCTTCGTTGCCTTCGACCACGATCCGGCGCTCGCGTCGAACGCCTTGACCTGCTCGGCGATCCACGCGTCGGCGGCGGCCGCGTCGGCGAACGGCTCGGTCGGGAACGTGAAGGTGACCTCGCTCGTGCCCTTGCACTTCGAGCCCGAGTCGATGGACCACGCAGGGACGAGCCGGTCCCGCAGCGCCGCCTCGATCTGCTCGGGCCACGCCGCGCCTTGTTCCTTGATTCGAGCCGTGTGCAGCGTGCCTTGCAGCTTGCCGTTGCTGCACGTGGCGACGTCCACCGCCGCGACCGCGTACGTGTACCCGTCCGACCACCGGTCGTCCCAGCGGTATCGCGCGAGGCGGTCGGCCGCGGCGTCGTCCTCCAGGGACAGCAGGGTGGTGCGCGCCTGCAGGAGCGCCCGGTCGGACAGCGTGGGCGCGAGCTCGTTGATCGCCGCGACGGCCGCCGCGGACCCCGCCGCGTCGACGCCGCTCGTGCTGCCGACGTTGGCGGCGTCGGCGAACGCGTTGATCACGTAGCTCTGCAGCTCGGCGTCGGTCATGCTGCGGCCGAGCGCGGTGAGGGTGGGGATGGACGCCGCGCGGAGGTTCCGCGCGTAGACCTCGAGCAACGACAGGAGCTGGGTCTTGTCGGTGATGCGGCCGCCCGTGAACGAGCTGACCTGCGCGCCGAGCACCTCTTGGATGGCCGGGGTCCGGCAGTCGGCGAGGCCCCGGTACCAGCGGTCCTTCCAGAACGCGTCGCCCAGCGACTTGTGCGCGTCGAGGAAGAACGTGGACACCTGCTCGGTCGCTTCGCAGCGCGCGCCGAGCCAGCTCACGGTCGCGCTCTTCGCGCCGGAGTCCTGCTTGGCGAGCCACGCCTGGATCTGGGCGCCCTGCCCGAGCGCGATCGCGCGCTCCGCGGCGGCGTTCCCCTCGTCGCCCGGGATCATCTTGGCGAGCGTGGCGGGGAGCTGCGCCAACGCCGTCTTCTGATCGCAGTCGGCGAGCGCGACCCACGCGGCGCCGATCCGCGCGGGGCTGGTCTCGTCGAGGGTCTTCTTGAGGGCGGGCGCGTCGCACGCCGACGCGGTGGCGGAGAGCAACGACAGGACGAGGGACAACAACGGGTCCTCCCGGGAGCGGGTGGGTGCGGTGGGCGCTTCGTCTACCACCGTGGCCCCGACCCGCCCACGCGCGGCGGCATTCCACGTCGCACGGGCGGCGCGCCGGGGCGTGCGTTAGCCGAGGCCCCGTTCAGGAGGATCCTTCATGCTGCCCCCGATTCGTGTCGCGATCACCGGCGCCGCCGGAAACATTGGCTACTCGTTGCTTTGGCGCATCGCGGACGGGTCGTGCTTCGGCCCGGACCAGCCCGTCATCCTGCACCTGCTCGAGGTGCCGGGCGCGTTGGAGCGGCTCGAGGGCGTGGTCATGGAGGTCGTCGACTCGGCGATGCCGCTCGTGCAGGGCATCGTGGCGACGGACAACGCGCGCACGGCGTTCGACGGCGTCAACCAGGCGTTCCTCGTCGGGTCTCGGCCGCGCGGTCCCGGCATGAACCGCTCCGATCTCGTCGCCGCGAACGGCCCGATCTTCGTCGGGCAGGGCCAGGCGCTCAACGAGGTCGCGGCGTCGGACGTGCGCGTCATCGTCGTCGGCAACCCGTGCAACACGAACTGCCTGATCGCGCAGCGCAACGCGCGCGACATCCCGCCGGAGCGCTTCACGGCGATGATGCGCCTCGACCACAACCGCGCCGCAGGCCAGCTCGCCCAGCGGGCCGGGGTGCCGGTGTCGCAGGTCTCGGGCGTCGCGATCTGGGGCAACCACGCGGACACGATGTACCCGGACGTCACCCGCGCCACCGTGGGCGGGGTCGCCGCGACGGAGCGGTTCGAGCAGGAGTGGCTGCGCGGCGCGTTCCTCGACACCGTCGCTACCCGCGGCGCCGCGATCATCAAGGCGCGCGGGGCCTCGTCGGCGGCGTCGGCGGCGAGCGCCGCGGTCGACCACATGCACGACTGGTGGTTCGGCACCAACGGCGGCGTGGTGTCGATGGCGTTGCCGTCGCGCGGCCAGTACGGCGTGCCCGAAGGCCTCGTGTTCTCGTTCCCGTGCCGCGTCGGATCGGGCGGCGCCGTCGAGGTGATCGAGGGCTGGCCCGTCGACGCGTTCTGCCAGTCGAAGATCGACCAGAACGTCGCCGCGTTGCTCGCCGAACGGGAAGCGGTCGCCGACCTGGTGTGAGGGGCGCGCGCGCCTTCGTGTCAACTCGTTGTGCAGGCGCCGCGCGGATGGTGTAGAGTAGCGGCGATTTTGGCTCCGTCGCCGGCTCGGGTCGGCGGCGCCCAAGGTGCGGCAGAGTTGCCGCACACCGTTCGGGCCCACGGCTCTTTGGGTCGGTTCATCCTCGGTTCTCGGTTGGGCCGCGTTGGCACGACGCTCGCAATGTCGCAGTTCGTTCTGTCTGGAGGTTTCATGACTCGCACCGTCTTCGCCCTCGCGCTGGTCGGGACCACGCTCGCGGCCTTCACCGCCTGCTCCGAGCAGGGGTTCTCACCGAAGGTCGAGAACGACGTGAACACTGGTCAAATCATCGAGGTCACGCCGGCTCGCCTCGACTTCGGCACGCTGTCGGACGGCGAGGAGGAGACCAAGTTCTTCCAGGTGAAGAACATCGGCACCGACGAGCTGCACGTGACGGACATCGAGATCACCGGCGGCAGCTCGTTCATGCTGTTGTCCACCGAGACGGACTTCCGGCTCCCGCCGGATGCGGCCAGCTCGTTCGACGTGTTGTTCACCCCGCTCGAGGCGGACACGGTGAACGGCGTGGCTACCGTCTTCTCGGACGATCCGGAGAACCCGGAGGTCCCTGTGCAGCTCGTCGGCGTCGGCGCCGTCCCGTCGCTGCGCATCGACCCCGACCCGTACGACTTCGGCATCGACTACATCGGCTGCGGCGACGACCTCGAGGTCACGCTCACGAACGTCGGCACCGATCCGCTCGTGATCGACTCGATCGAGTACAGTTCGCGCGGCATGCTGTCGATGGACGAGCTGCCGTTCGAGCTCCCGCTCACGCTCGCCCCTGAGGCGTCTGCCACGCTCGACGTGGCGTTCATGCCGGACAGCGAAGACGCGGCGGTCGGCACGCTCACCGTCTTGTCGAACGACCCGCGCGGCGAGGTCACCAGCGAGCACACCGGCACCGGCCAGTACGCCGACTGGAAGACCGACATCTTCGCCGTCCCGGTCGATCCTCCGGTCGACATCATCTTCGCGGTCGACCGCTCCTGCTCGATGGACGACGACGCGGCGAGCCTCGCGTCGAACTTCTTGTCGTTCATCTCCACCATCGAGACCGTCACCGCCGGGTGGCGAATCGGCGTCGTCACGGGCGACAACGGCTGCTTCAACAGCGGCTGGATCGAGTCGACCACGCCGAACTACCAGACCCTGTTCACGCAGGCGGTGCAGTCGAACAACTGGAACCGCTACACCGAGTCGCTCCTCACGCTCGCGCGCAACGCCATCCAGGCCGCGGTGTCCGGCTGCAACGCGGGCTTCTTGCGCCCGGGCGCCATCACCCACGTGATCATGGTCACGGACGAGCCCGAGCAGTCGGTCGAGTCGTGGTCGTCGTTGGTGAGCCAGATGCAGGGGTACTACGCCGATCCGGCCATGCTGAAGCTGTCGGCGGTGGCTGGTGACTACCCGACCGGCTGCGGCACGGCGGAAGCGGGCACGGGCTACTACGAGGCGGTCAGCGCGACCGGCGGCGTGTTCTTGTCGATCTGCTCGAACTGGTCCTCGAACGTCGACGTGCTCGCGGACATCTCGATTGAGGGCCTCGTCGAGTTCGAGCTGTCGGCCACGCCTGACCCGTCCAGCATCACGGTGTTCGTCGACGGCGTGCAGTGGCTCATCGACTGGCACTACGACGCCACGTTGAACCAGATCGTGTTCGATACCGAGCTGTCCGAAGGCGCGGCGATCGAAGTCAACTACGGCGTGCTCGTCACCTGCGACTGATGGTGCGCCCCGACGGCCCGTTTCGCGCGTTCGTGCTCGCGGCGGGCCTCGGCACCCGGCTGCGTCCGCTCACGTCGTCGATCCCGAAGCCGATGCTGCCGGTGGTCGGTCGCCCGATGCTCGACCACGCGCTGGCGCTCGCCGGCGCGCACGGCATCGCCCCGCACGAGGTGATCGTCAACGCCCACCACCACTGGCGGTGGGTGGCGGCGTGGGCTGAGCAGCGCGGGGTAGGCTTGCAGATCGAGCTGCCCGACATCCTCGGCACTGGGGGTGGGCTCCGAGCGGCTCGGGAGCGGCTCGCCGAGCGCTTCGTGGTGCTCAACGGCGACATCCTGTGCGACGTCGATCTGACGGCGCTGCTCGAAGCGGTCCCGCCCGGCGGCGCGGCGATGGCGCTTCGGGAGGACGCGCGGCTCGGGGCGCTGGCCCCGGTCGAAGCCGACGATCTCGGCGTGGTTCGCCGCATGCGGGACTTCGCGGGCGCGCCGGGACGGGGTCGCCCGGGCACGTTCTTCACCGGCATCCACGCGTGCACGCGCGAGCTGCTGGCCCACGCGCCCGACGGGTTCTCGTGCATCCTGCGCACCGCCTATCGCTCGGTGATCGATCTCGGGTTGATCCGCTCTGTGTCACATGCCGGGGTCTGGCTCGACGTCGGTGCGCCGGCGGAGTACCTCGACGCCAACCTCGCCGTGTCTTCGGGGGCGGTGGTCGCCCCGGCTGGCCACGGCGCCGGCTACGTCGTGGTCGGTGACGGCGTCGTCGTCGGGCCGGGGGCCCGGCTCGACGGGCAGGCCCGGCGGTCGGTCGTCGGCGCTGGCGCGGTCGTGCCCGGCGAGGCGTCGCTTGACGACTGTGTGGTGTGGGACGGGCTTGTGGTACCCCCTGGCGCGCACCGGCGCGCGGTGCTCTGGGGCGAGCCGGGGGCGGTCGCGCAGGTGCTCGCCGTCGACGCGCTGCCGCCTGCCCAGGTATAACCTACGCTCCAGGTCCGCCGATGGTCACCGGAGCGCGGGCCACGCCTCGATCGCCCGCGCCACGCCGTCGTCGTCGACGTCGAGGTGCAGCACTGCGCGCACCCGGGTCGGGGTGAAGCTCGAGATCAGCACGCCGCGGGCGGCGAGGTGCGCCACGGTCGCCGCAGCGTCGGGTACGTCGGCGAACACCAGGTTGGTGGCGGGCTGCACGCACGAGACGCCCTTGTCGCGCAGCCCGTCGGCGAGGGCGCGCGCGCGCCGGTGGTCGTCGGCCAGCCGGTTGACGTGGTGGTCGAGGGCGTACAAGCCGGCGGCGGCGAGCACGCCCGCCTGACGCATCGCGCCGCCGAGCATCTTGCGGAGGCGGCGCGCGCGCTCGATCCACGGGGCTGGGCCACAGAGCAAGCTGCCGGCCGGGCAACCGAGGCCCTTGGACAAGCAGAACGTGACCGAGTCGGCCCCGAGCGCGCGCCGCGCGAACGGCACCCCCGAGGCGATCACCGCGTTCCACTGCCGCGCCCCGTCGATGTGCACCGCGAGACCGCGGTCGTGCGCCTTGGCCATGACGGCGTCGAGCGCGTCGAGCGGCCACACGGTGCCGCCGCCGCGGTTCGCGGTGTCCTCGATGCAGACGAGGGTCGCTGGCGCGTAGTGTGGGTCGGCCGGGCGGATCGCGGACTCGAGCTGCCCGGCATCAAACACGCCCGACGCGCCGCGCAGCAGGCGGATCTGCACCCCGGCGACCGCGGCGGCGCCGCCCGCTTCGTAGTGGAACGGGTGCGCGTCGTGGTCCATCAGGACCTCCTCGCCGGGCCGGGTCCACCCCGCGATCGCGATCAGGTTCGCCATGGTGCCCGACGGCACGAACAGCGCCGCGGCCTTGCCGGTGAGCGCCGCGGCGCGCGCCTCCAAGGCGGCGACGGTGGGGTCGTCGCCCCAGACGTCATCGCCGACGACCGCGTCGCGGATGGCGTCCCGCATCGCGGGGGTGGGCCTGGTGACGGTGTCGCTGCGTAGGTCGATCACCACTTGGCTGCTCCTGGTTGCGGGTCGGGACATTTAGTCCTAATACTGTAAGGCCACTTGGGGGCCCCATGTCCAAGCCTACGCCTACGCCGCCGGCCGAGCCGAACGCGCGCCGCAGCCCGGCGGTGCCTATCCGTCGCGAGCACAAGCCCGACGAAGAGCCGTCGGGCACCTTCCGCATCCCGCGCACCTGACGCGGCCGGTCGCGCGCCGGCGCCCGTCAGGCGGGACCGACCAACGACGGCAGGTAGTCGTCGGGTGGGGTCACGCCGCACAGCGTGAGCACCGTCGCGCCCAGCGACGCGATCCCGGGGTTCGCCAAGCCGGTCGTGAGCCGGGCGACGCCCCGTGGATCGTCGACCAGGAACGGCACGCGGTGGGTGGTGTGGGCGTTGCGAGGGACCGGCGACCCCGTCGGGCCACGCTCGACCACCGCGCCCTTCCGAATCCACATCTCATCGGCGTTGCCGTGGTCGGCGGTGACCACCAGCACCCCACCGGCGGCCCGCACCGCCGCCCGGAGGCGCCCGATCTGCAAGTCGACGGCCTCGACCGCGATCCGGGTCGCCTCCAGGTGCCCGGTGTGTCCGACCATGTCACCGTTCGGGTAGTTGAGCCGGAGGTGGTCGAACCGGCCCTCGGCGATCGCGGCCACCGCGGCGTCGGTGATCTCGGCGCTCTTCATCCACGGCCGCTCGTCGTACGGGCGCGTATCGGACGGGATCTCGACGTACCGCTCCAGGGCGGGGTCGATCAGCCCGCTGCGGTTGCCGTTGTAGAAGTAGGTGACGTGACCGAACTTCTGGGTCTCGGAGCACGCCCACGTGCGCAGGCCGGCCGCGACGAGGTACTGACCCACGGTGCGGTCGATTGCCGGCGGGGCGACGAGGAAGTTCTTCGGCACGCCGAGGTCGCCGTCGTACTGCATCATCCCCGCGAACGTCACCTGGGGGCGCGGCAAATCGTCGCGGGCGTGCCCGAGACCGTCTTCGGTGAACGCGCGGCTGATCTCGATGGCGCGGTCGCCGCGGAAGTTGAACAACAACACGCTGTCGCCATCTTCGATCCGACCGCACGGCGGGGACCCGATCACGAACGGGGCGAGCCACTGGTCGTTGACTGATGGATCTTCGGCGTACATCGTCTCGATCGCTTCGGTCGCCGACGCGAACGAGCGGCCCTCTCCGCGCACGTGGGTGGCCCAGCCGCGCGCGACCATCGACCAGTCGGCTTCGTATCGATCCATGGTGATGCGCATACGCCCGCCGCCGCTCGCGACGCGGTAGTCCCGCCCGGCAGCGCGATGCTCGGCGAGCCGGGCCTCCAATGGGCGAATCCACGTCAGCGCGCTCCTGCCGGCGACGTCGCGCCCGTCGGTCAGGGTGTGTACGCGCAGGCGGGCGACGCCGTCACGCGCGGCCTGCGCGATCAGGCGGTCCAGGTGGTCGACGTGGCTGTGTACGTTGCCGTCGGACACCAAGCCGAGCAGGTGCAAGGTCCGCCCGGCGACGAGCGAACGCCAGACTTCGGTGGACCACGCCGGGCCGCGCAGGGCGTCGTTGACGAGCCGGGCGCCTTGCTCGAACACACGGCCGGCGCCCATCGCGTTGTGCCCGACCTCGCTGTTGCCGAGGTCGTCGTCGGAGGGGAGGCCGACGGAGAGCCCGTGCGCAGCGAGCGTCGTGTACGGGCAGGTCGCGCGCATTGCGTCCAGGTTCGGGGTGCGGGCGGTCGCGACCGCGTCATCTTCGCCGCCGAGGCCGACGCCAACGCCGTCCATGACGCAGAGCACGACCGGGCCGTGGGGTTTGGGGAGCGCGTGGGACATCGGCGACCAGGGCCAAGAGCGGCATGCTCGATGCGGGCCGCGTGGCCTATACTCCGCTCACCGTCGGCCGTGGACGGTGTCTGGGAGGTCCCTTGTGGTGGTGGTTGATCGCGTGCGCGTCTGCGCCGCAGGTCGCCGGCGTTGATCCATCGTCGGCGAAACCGGGCGACATGGTGCGGGTGCTCGGCGACGGGTTCGGGCCGGGCGCGACCGTCACGTTGGTGTCGGGGGACCGCCGGGTGCCCCTCGAGGGGCTGACGCCCCAAGGCGTGGTCGCGGTCGACGGCAAGCTGCCGCTCGACCTCGAGCCGGGCACCTACACCGTCGAGGTCGCGGTCGACGGTCGGGTGGGGGCGTCGGCGTCGACGCTCACGGTCGCGCTGCCTCCGGTCGAGGTGCCGTGCGCGGGCGACTATCAGGCGAACACCCAGCTGAGCCTCGCCCGTGGGCTCATCGTTATCGACCGGTTCTTCCAGCGCGGCCCCCGGAACGGCGAGCGCGAGACGATCCGGCTCGAGATCAACGCGCTGTCCGGCGTCGAGTACGAGCTGGTGCGGATGGATGATCAGCGCCTTTGCTCCGTGATCTTCGTCAAGGGCAAGGACGGTCGTCGGTACATGTTCGACGACGACACCGAGGTCGACCTCAAGGACCGCGCCTATCGGCTCGGCCGGGAGATCGGCGCTCCCGTGACGGTGACACGAGAAGACGCGACCGAGATGGGCAAGCCGGTCGAGCACGACTGATGACGACACCGGCGATGGCCTGCATGGACCCGTACCGGGTGTCGGCCGCGCACGCGCGGGGCTTCACCGGTCGCGGGTGCCGGCTGGTCGTCGTCGAGCGGGGCTGGCAGGTGGCCGCGGGGCGGTTTCCGCAGATCGCCGCGACCGGAATGGTGGGCGGGGACCACCACACACACGGCGCCGCTACCCTCGAGGCGGCCATCGGGCCCAACGGGGCGGCGCCCGGCGTCGACGGGGTGGTGCTGGTGTGCCAGTGGCGCCCAGGCGGCGCGTACGACACTGCGGCCGCGCTTGCATCGATTCGTGAGGTGGAAGGTCTGGTCCCGGGAGACGTCGTGCTGGTGCAGGCGCAGACCGAGGTCGTGTGCGCGGCGTGCGGCGTGATCGGGGGGCTCCCGGTCGACGTCAGGGCCGACGTCGCGCGGGAGGTCGACGCGCTGATCGCGGCGGGCTTCGTGGTGGTCCTCCCCGCCGGCAATGGCGGGCACACGCTCGACAGCGCTCACGCGTGCGCGCGCCCCGGGAGCGCCGCCATCCACGTCGGGTCGGCGCGGCGCGTCGACGGGGGGTGGGTGCTCGACGCCGCCTGCAACCACGGCGTGGCGTCGTGCTGTGGGCCTGTGGAGGTCGGCGCGCGCGGGACGTCGCGCGCGGCCGCCTCGTTGGCGGGGCTGCTCTGTGTGGTGAGCGGCGCCGCGCGCTCCCGTGGGGTCCCGTTCACGCACGACGGCGTTCGCGCCGCGTTGTCCGCGTCAGGGGACCGCGTCGCCGGGGGAGGCGTCGTCCCAGACGCGGCCTCCTTGCTGAGTGTGTTCGCGTGAGGCCGGTCCCGAAGGTGCTCGCCGGCCGGTACGAGGTGGGCGAGGAGATCGCGGTCGGTGGGATGGGGGTCGTGCACGAGGTGCGTGATCGTCTGTTCCCGGACCGGTCCTTGGTCGGCAAGCTCCTGCTGCCCGGCGCGCGGGCGTTCGCCGACGACGCGCTGCGCCGCGAGCGGGCGAACCTGCGCTGGGCACAGCTCCCGGGTGTCGTGCCCCTGCTCGACGAGGGGGTCGAAGACGGCTGGGGCTTCCTGGTGATGCCCTGGATCGTCGGCTGCCCGTTCCCGGAGGTCGGGTGGGAGCCGGCTCCATGGGAGGACATCGCCCGCCCCTTCACGATCTTGCTTGAGACCGTCGCCCGCCTGCACCTGCGGGGGGTCGTGCACGCCGATCTCAAGCCGTCCAACGTGATCCTCCAGGAGAACGGGCTCCCGGTCGTGCTCGACTTCGGTCTCTCCAGCGGGGTCGTCGCGACGATGACGAGCGGCTCGGGCACGTTCGCGTACGCTGCCCCGGAGCTCGAGCGCGGTGAGGCGGTCGACGCGCGCGCGGACATCTACAGCTTGGGGGTCATGCTGTTCGCGGCGCTGGCGGGTGAGGCGGACGGCGACGTCCGGATGTTGTTGCCCGCTGAACGGGGCGTCGTGCGGGATCGGCTCGCGCACGTCAGGCCCGAGCTCGCGGAGCTGGTCGCGCGTATGCTCCGCGCCGACCGTTCGGAGCGACCCGCCGACCTGCTCGAGGTGTTGGACGGGTTGGGGGTCACGCCGACGCTCCTGCCGGGGTCGTTGGCGGCCTCCGACGGGCCCGCCCGCGACGCCGGCGGCCTCGAGTCGTGGTTCCACGGACCACGCGACCTGCTCCACCTCCCCGAAGACGCGGCCGCGACCCTGTACGCGCGCACGGGGGGCGCGTCGGCGCTGGTTCGTGACGAGTTGGACGCCTGGGTGCGCGCCGGGTTCGCGGTCGTCGACGGCGACCGCGTGCGCATCGACCGCGCCAGCATCGAGCGCTTGCGCACGATCCGCCTCGGTCGCGCG
>CAIUDO010000688.1 GCA_903897935.1 uncultured Pseudomonadota bacterium | reverse complement strand
CGAGGCCACCTGCATCGAGAGCGGGGACTCGGCGGCGCTCGTCGAGATCTACACGATGGCGCTGCCGGCCCTGACCGACCCGGACGCCCGCCGCGCCGTCGGGCTGAAGATGCTCGATCTGCTCGTCGCCCTCGGAGACGCCGACGGCGCCGGAGCATCTCTGCGCGACCTCCTCGATGGCGCCGGCGCGCTGCCCTTCGAGGCTCTAGCGTACGTCGCCGAGCGGGTCGGCAGGTCGGCGGAGGCGGCGCGCGCGTGGGCGGCCCTCGGGGCGCGTGGGCGCGTGGATCACGCTCGGTTGCTCGCGTTGCCAGAGCACGCGGCGACGGCGTCGGCGACGCTCCGTGAGGCGCTGGCGACCCCGGAGACCCGCCTCGCGGCGGCGCACGGCCTCGCTCGGGTCGGTGCGGCGGTCAATGACCCCGCCGCGCTCGCCGACGCGCACGCGGCCCTCGCCGAAGCGGAGTCGTCGGCGCCGGTCCGGTTCGCGCACGCAGCGTGGACGGCGTCGTTGCGCCAGGTGGCCGGCGACGAGCAGGGCGCGCTGGGCGCGATCCACGACGCGCTCGCCTTGCGGCCCGACTCGCGGTCGGCGTTCGAAGCCGCTCGGCAATTGTCCTTGCGCGCCGGAGACGCCGACGCGCTCCGCCGCTTGTTCGCGACGTACCGGCCCGGCAACCACCTTGGGCTCGCGGAGGCGCTGGACCGGTTGGGTGGGTCGGCGGCCGCCGAAGCGTGGTCGGCCGCGGCCACCGCTGACGATTCGCTCGCGGTGTTGTTGCCGCTCGAGCGTGCGCTGTCGGTCGCCGAGGATTGGGAGGGGATGTCGTCGGTGATCGCGCGCACGCTCGACGTCGCGCGGGATCCCAAGAACCGCGCCCGCCTGATCGCCAAGCAACGGTGGCTGTTGGCCGAGAAGCTCGCTGGCTCGGACATGGCGTGGGAGCACTACACGCGGCTGCACGAGGCCGACCCGACCGATCGCGAGGTCACCGAGACCCTCGCGCGTGTCGCGGCGGCGCGCGGCGATCAAGCGCTCGCGGTCCGCTACCTGCGCGCGCTCGCGGACGGTGCGCCAACCCCGGCCGACGCGGCGCGTGTCCAGTGCCGCATCGGTGAGGTGCACGAGCTCAACGGCGATCACGCAGCCGCGCGGCAGGCCTACCTCGACGCGCTCGACCACATCCCCGACGACGCGCAGGCCCTCGGTGGGCTGCGTCGGCTCGCTGAGGCCGACGCCGACTGGTCGGCGGTGATCGCGGTGCTGCAGCGCCAGGCCGCGCTGGTGAAGGGGCGTGATCGGTCCGCGATCCTGCGCGAGATCGCTGGTGTGACCGAGGCGCACCTGGCGTCGTCGAACGTCGCGATGGACGCCTGGCGGGCGGTGGTCGAGCAAGACCCGCGCGACGAGGTGGCGCTGGAGCGGCTGATCTCGCTCGCTGAGGCCAACGGGGAGTGGCACGTCGTCCATGAGTCGGCGTTGTCGCTCGCTGCCGTCCGCCAGGGGAGCGCGCGGGCGGCGTCCCTGGTGAAGGTCGGGCGGGTCTGCGAGGACCACCTCGATCGGGAAGAAGCGACCCGTCACTATGAAGACGCGCTGATCGCGGACCCGGGGTGCTTCGCGGCGGCGGACCGGCTCCGGGTGCTGCTCGCGCGGCAGCGCGACTGGTCGGGCGTCGTTCGTGCGCTGCTCGTGCTCGCTGAGCACGGGCCGGAGTCGGACCGCGCGGGGCACATCCTCGAGGCCGCTCGGGTCGAGGCGGACCTTCGCCACGATCGTCAGGCTGCGACGTCGTTGTACGCCCGTGTCCTGAGG
>CAIUDO010000687.1 GCA_903897935.1 uncultured Pseudomonadota bacterium | reverse complement strand
CGGGGCCTGGGCCGGGGCGAGCCCGAGCGCGCTCCCAACGGCCGGGTCGTCCCCAGGGGGCAGCGGGGTGATCGGGCACGCGCACAACGTGGCCAACGCTCGGGCGGCGTCGCCGCCGAGGCGCTCCGCTGCGGCCCCGAGCACCGCCGCGAGGTCGGCCGGCAGCGGGCGGGCGTCGGGCGCGCCGAGCAACGACTTCGCGATCTCGTCGGCGACGTCGACGTGCTCCCCAGCGAGCGCAAACCTCAGTCGGAACACCCACCGCCGCGCGTCGGCGTCGGACGGCGCCGCGACCGGCACCGGCTGCCCGAGGGTGAGGGAGAGCAGCACGAGCGCGAGCGCGAGCGCGTCGGCGCCGAGCGGCGCGCTCACACGACCCCCGCCGAGCAACGAGAAGCCGTCGGGGCGGAGCGCGACCGTGGTCGGGCCGAGATCGCCGTGCGCGCCGTTGACGACGACGTGCCGCGCGAAGGAGGCGACGAGGGCCACGGCGTCGGCCGCGGGCAGCTTGGCCCCGTCCGGCGCGACCTCGGCGAGCAAGGCGCCATGGAACGGTTCGAGCAGCGCCGGCCCGAGGGCGCTGGCGTGCACCACCTCGCGCACCGCGGCCGGGTCGTCGACCACCTCGACCCGGATGCGGGGCCCGTCGTCCCGAGCGGCGAGGTAGACCGCCCCGAACGGCCCGGTTCCGATCCTCGCCACGATGCGCGCGTCTGCCAACTCGGCCCTCCGTCCGTTCAAGCTACTATGCGCATCGGTGGGCCGCTGTCGGCGTTCGGTCAACGCGACCACAAGCGCGCGCTGCGCCACCGTCACGCTGGCCTCAGCAACGGTCGAGCACGACCACCGCCTCGACGTGGTGGGTGTCGGGGAACATGTCGAACAACCGGACGTCGGTCACCCGGTACCCGCGCACGCGGGACAGCTCGGTGGCGAGCGCGGGCACGTTGCACGACACATACACGACGCGCCTCGGGCGTTGCTCGAGCGCGCGGGCCAACGCGGGGCCTGCGCCGGCGCGCGGCGGATCGAGCACCAGCACGTCGTAGGGGTTGGCGCGCAGGTCGTACCTGCCGACGTCGCAGGTGACCGCTTCGACCGCACCGACCGCCTTCTTGAGGTTGAGGCGCAGGTCCCGCATCGACGGGCCTGCGATCTCGACCGCGACCACCGGCACGCCGACCGCGCGCGCGAGTGGCAGGGTCAAGTTGCCGATCCCAGCGTACAACTCGAGGACGCGTTCAGGCTTCACCTCAGCGGCCTGCGCGACGACCCACGCCACCATCCGCTGGTTGACCTCCAGGTTGACCTGGTAGAACGACTCTGGGCCAGCCTCGAGCACGAAGCCCTCGACCTCCAGCCGGGACGTGGTGTCGCCGCGCGCGACGCGCCCGCCCACCGCGACGTCCGGGAGATCAGGCAGCGCCGCCACGCCCCTCGGCGCGTCCGCGCGACGGGTGAGCGCCGCGACGACGTGCGCGCCGTCCGAGCGCAGCTCCACCGAGGAGAACGAGGTCGAAGCAGCCGGATCGGAGGCCACCCACCGCGCGACGACCTGCAGGGCGGCCTCCACCTCGGGCCTCGCGGCGCGACACGCGCCGACGGGGACGATCTCGGTCGTGCCCGCGCGGTGGAAGCCGACGTGCCCGTCGCGCAGCTCCAGGGTGACGCGCGCGCGGTGACCGGGGTCCCGCGGGGAGGGGACAAACACGGGCGGGTCCGCGAGCCCGAGGGTGCGGGCCACCGACGACGCCACGGCGTCACGCCGCGCGTCCGGCGACAACACGTCGAGGTCGCAGCCCCCACACGACGCCGACCACGGGCACGGGGACGCCCGTCGCGCCGGGCTCGGGGCGGTCAGCGACTCCAGGACGCCGCGCCACACCTTGCCGCGCTGGTGCTCGAGCCGCACGGTGGCACGATCACCCGGGACCAAGCCGTCTACGCGCACGGAGCCGTCGCCGAGCCGGCCAGCGCCCGCGCCGTCGGGCCACAGCCCATCGATGTTCACCTCGGCGTTCATGTGTGACCCCGCGCTCGGGTAGCATAGGCGCGCACGAGGTTCACGTATGGTCAGGGCACAGGACGCGACGAGTCTCGTCGGCGACATCGTCGGCGGCGCCGTGGTCGGCATGCTCGCCGGGCTCGCGGTGTTCGCGTGGGAGCTCACGGTCCACGGCATGGTGGGCCTGGGTGAGCCCGACCCGATGCTGCTCCGTCAGGTCGCCGCCCTGTACGGCGCCGGTGGCGCGTTCACCGGCGTGCTCGGGGGGGCGCTCCGCTACAACGCCGCGGGCCGCCTCGCGTTCAGCGGCATGCTCGCGCTCGGCTGGATCGCGGTCGGGCTGGCCGCGCTCGAGGTCCAGCGCCTGGGGTGGCCGGCGTTGTTCGCGTTGGTGCTCGGCGTGCCGGTCGTGCTCGGTGTCGCCGCCCTGGTGGTGCGCTTCGTCGCGTCGGACCTCGCGCTGGTCGGGGTCGGCGGCGTGTGCGGCACCATGTTCGCCGTCGCGGGGCCGCTCAACCTGCACCTGTTGCCCACCGTGTTGTCCCCCTCGGGCATGGTCCTCAACGCGTCGGTGCTGCTCATCGGCACCACCGTCGGGAGCGCGCTCGCCCTCGTCGGAGCCGGCGGTACGGCGCGGATCGCCGCGACGATCATCGTCTTTGGCAGCGTTGGAGGCTGGTTGTCGTGGCCGACGCTGCGCGGCGCCAACCCCGGGAACACTACCTGGCCGGTCGCTGACGGCGCCGCCGGGCCGCCCATCGTGCTGGTCGTCGTCGGCGGCCTGCGCGCCGATCAACTCGCCCCGATCGCGATGCCCGCGATGGCCCGCCGCGCCCGCAGCGGCACGCTGTACCCGGAGACGATGGCCGCCGGCGGGTGGACGCTCCCCGCGGTCGGATCGTTGTTCACCGGGCGCATCCCGTCGCGGCACGGCGCGGGTGTCAACCCGGACTCCGGCGCGCTGCGCACGGGCCTGCCGGAGGACGTGCCGAGCCTCCCCGACATGCTCGCGCTGCGCGGCTACGCGACGGCCGGCGTGGTGTCGAGCGAGTGGCTCGCGGAGTCGTACGGGTTCGCCCGCGGGTTCGGCGCGTATGACCAGACCCCGGGCCCGGGCGCGTTGCCGACGCTGTTGATGCCGCTGTGGGCGTCCGGGCTGTCACCGTACGGCTGGCGACGCGTCCGCGACGCCGAAGAGATGACCGACGACGCCCTCGAGTTCGTGCTCGCCCAGGACGCGCCCGGCTGGTTCTTGTTCGTGCACTACGAAGACGCCCTCGGCCCCTGGCTCACCGAAGAGGACCGCGAGCGGGAACACATCGGGGCCACCCCCAGCCGGTCGGACGCCTACATGGCCGCGCTTCGTAAGGTCGACCGAAACGTCGACCGCCTGCTCGCGGTCGTGCCACGAGACGCGTGGGTGTTCGTGGTCGGTGACCACGGCGTCGCGCTGTCGGAGGTCCGCCCGACCAACCCGGCCCCGGCGGGCGTCTGGTACGGCTTCGGGATGTACCATGAGCACATCGACGTGCCGATGCTGGTCATCGGGCCGGGCGCGAACGGCGGCGTCGTGCGCCGCACCGTCTCGTCGACCGACCTGTTGCCGACCGTGCTTGCGGTCGCCGGGGTCACCGAGCCGCGTGAGATCGAAGGCCAGCCGCTGCCGGAGATCGTCGGCGGATCCCCAGATCCAGCGCGGATCTTCTTGTCGGAGGCCGTCCGATGGGGCCCCGAGCAACAAGCGGCCCGCGAGGGGCGGTACAAGCTCATCCGGAAGTCGGACGAGCGCGCCCACCTGTTCGACGTCGACGAGGATCCGACCGAGATTCGGCCGCTCATTTGGAGCGACGGGAACAACCAGACGATGATCAAGCACCTCGAAGCATCGATGCCCTACGTCGGGGCCGCGCGGATCGGATCCGCCCCCCCGACGCTCGGCGAGGAGCTGTTGGCCATCCTCCAGCGCATCGGAGCGCCGCGATGACCCCAGACGCGTTCTTGTTCCAGGTCGCTGGCGCCTTGATCTGGCCAGGGCTGGCAGGCGTAGGGTCGGTGCTCGGCGCGATCGTCATCGGGACGGTCGTGGTGCAGGGCAGGGCGGTCCCGGCGTGGCTCGCCGCGGTCTTCGTCGCGCTCCCGTTGCTCCTGATCGAAGGCGTGACCGCGCTCGCAGCGAGCGGCGCCCCGACGGCCCTCGCCGCGCACGAGCTGCGGCTGACCACCATGGTCGGCGCGCGGGTGTTCGCCCCGCTGATCGTCGCTCCGGGCGTGTTCGTGATGTCGACGCTCGCCGCGATCGCCGCGTTTCGGGGCAGCAAGGACCGCGCGTGGGCCGCCGGCGGCGTGATGGCGGGGGCAGGGGCCCTGCTCGGGATCGCGCCGATCGTCGTGGGGGTGCAGGAGGACGACCTCTGGCTCGCCCTCGTGCGCGGCGCCGCGCACTTCGTCGCGTGTGGCCTCGCGGCGGTCGCCCTCGCAGGCGCAGGGCGCGACGATGGGCCGCGCGTCGGGCCGGCCAGCCTGGCGGTCGTCGGCGTGCCGCTCGTCGTCGTGTGCTTCGAGCTGGCGGCGCGCGCGCTCCCCGAGCTCATCTTGTTGTTCACGTTGCCGGGGCGGCAGCCTGCGAACCGCGCGGCGTACGTCGAGCGCGGGTGGGCCGACGTGGTGGCGCCGTGGATCACCCCGTCGTGGGTGGAGCTGTCGGTCGCGCTCGTCGTCGCGGTCGCTGGCGTCGGCTGGTTGGCGCGCCGCCAACCCAGCCGCGCCGCAGCGTTGTGGCTGCTGCCCGTCGTCGTAGCGGCGCTCGTGGTCGGTGCGCCCTCCGCCGCGGACTTCTTGGCGCTCGCCGCGGCGATGCCATCGCCTTGACCGCGCCCTCACACGACCACCGCACCGCTACGGTACGATGACGTAGGAGTAAGCATGATCAGGGTTCCTCTCGTGCTCATCGCGCTCGGCGCGCTCGGCTGTGGCCCGGCCACGATGCTCGTATTCGACGGCGACACCGCAGTAACCGCCGGCGATGCCGACACCGACGCCGATTCGGACAGCGACACCGACACCGACAGTGACGCCGACACCGACAGTGACGCCGACGCGGACAGCGACGCGGACACCGACACCGATTCGGACACCGACGCCGACACCGATTCGGACACGGACACCGACACCGACACCGACTCGGACACCGACACCGACACCGAGCCACCACCCCCAAGCGTGTTCGAGTGGGTCGGGGTGCGGGTGTTCTCCGACGACTGGGGCTCGTGCAACGACACGGTCGGCGAGCTCGGACCCGAGGTCACCGGCGATCCCGCGCACCAGGCCGCCCTCGACGGCTGCCCCGACTGCGATCACGTGTTCCTGGTCGACATGGACACCGAGGCCATCTGTGACGGCTGGGTCGCACTGGAGACGCCCAGTTATCGGGGCATCGTGTGGATCTCGGACAGCGTCGCCGCGGTCTACCGGATCTACGAAGACGGCACCTTGGAGACGCTCGACGCCACCGCGACGCGCTCGGGCTTCGAGATCGATTACGCCTACGACTCGGACTTCCTGGCGGTCGAAGGCAACGTCGTGCTCGAGCCGGTCGCCGCGCGCTGACCCGGAGGCGGTGTGAGCAAAGACAAGCTCGAGCCCATGGTGTTCGACGACGTCCCCGACGTCGGCGACGCCCTGCGCACCATCTCGCCGATGGACGACGACCTTGACGACGCGGGGTTCGGGCTGCGAGCGGCCGAGCACGCCCCACTCCCGTTCCTGGCGCTGCCCGATGTCGGAGCGTCGATGCAGACGGTCTACCCGGCCGACGAGATCGACGAAGACGCGTTCATCGCGAGCTTCTCCCGCACGGCGCCGCTCCCGCCGCCCGTCGCCGCGCCCGAGCCTGACGTGTCCCTCGACCCGCTCGACGCCCCGGACGGCCTGCGCGCGCCCGAGCCGTTCGCGCCGTTGCCCTCGTTGTCCGACTTCGAAGACCGCATCGACACCGTGCTCGCGCCCGATGAACGCGACGCGAGCCACACCCTGGTGCCGTCCACCGACGACGAAGTCACCGCGGAGCTGCCGAGCCGTCGCTGACGCCGCTGGTGGGCACCACCACGATCGCGTCTGGGGTGGGGTGGTCCCCGCGCAGCGCGAGCGTCCAGCTCCATCGCGGGATCGCCGTGACGTCGAACACGCGGGCGGCGCCCTCGAGCGTGTCGGCGGCGGGCTGGCCGAGCAGCCGCAGCGCCAGCGCCAGCACCTGCTCCGGCGTCCACCCGGCCGCGCGCATCGCCGCGATCGACAACGACGCGTGGGACTTCGAGAGTTTGCGGCCGTCTGCGCCGAGCACGATCGGCGTGTGGGCCCACGTCGGCGGGGTCATGCCGAACGCGCGCCACAACGCGACCTGGCAAATCGTCGCGGGCAGCAGATCGGCGCCACGCACCACCTCGGTGACCCCGTCGACGATGTCGTCCACGACGACGGCGAGCGGGTACGCGAACGCGCCGTCCCGTCGCTGCAGGATCGGATCGCCGACCTGCTCGGCGTGCACCTCGACCCGGCCGTGCACGCGGTCGATGAACCGATGCACTCCGTCCGCCAGCCGTTGCCGCACGGCACCGCCCGGTCGCGCGCGCTCACGGCAGGTGCCCGGGTAGACCCCGCCCGCGAGCGCGACGTCGCGACGGGAGCACCCGCAGCGGTACACGTCGCGGAGCGCGGCCAACCACGGAGCGTAGTCGCGCGCGGACTGCGGCGGCGCCTCGTCGTCCCAGGTGAGGCCCAACCAGGCCAGGTCGTCCCGTTGCCCCTGCGCGATCTCGGCCCGCGCCCGACCCTGGTCGACGTCTTCGATCCGTAGCAAGACCCGCCCGCCCGCCGCGCGCGCCGACAGCCACGCGGCGGTGAACGCCACCACATTACCTAGGTGCAACGCGCCAGACGGCGTAGGCGCGAGCCGCCCGACCGGGCCGTCAGTACGCAAACCCGACCTCGGCCATGAGCACGATCACGTGCCCTCCGATCGGCAAGCTGTCGGCGTCGACCGGGTAGCCGGCCGTTGGCACGTCCGAGGATCGCTCCAGCGCGCCGCGCGCGAGGTGGTGGTACTGAAACGCGAGGTCGTGGTGCACGGGGCCTTGGACCAGCGCGAACGGATCTCCGTGGCGGAGCCCGAGCCCGGCGGTCCCGAACACGCGGTCGGCGTCGAGGATCGCGCTGCTGGCGCTCTGATCGACGAGCGGCGACGGCTCGAACCCGCCGCCGCCCCGCACGATGAAGGTGAGGCTGTCGGCGCGCCCGCCCACCGGGATCGGCGGCAACAACAGCTCGCCGCCCGCCCGCCCGCCGAGCACGGACGCGAACAGCGCGGAGTACGCGCTGCCGTCGACGACCTTGTCGTCGATGTCGACCAGCGGCGAGGTGAGGTCGAGGCCGTCGATGCGGGCGACGTTGAGCTGCATCCGCTCCCACGCCGTCCACCGGCCCTCGGCGTACACCCGACCGCCCGGCCGCGCGTACCCAATCGAGAACACGGCTTGCCCCGGCACGTAGTGGTCCTGCACCGACACGCCCAGGTCGAGCAGCGCCGCGAACACGAACGGGTCGAGGTCCCCGATGCCCGACGCGGCGACGTTCGCCTGGACGTCGAGGTCGGCGGCGATCAGGAGCCCGGCGGAGCCGCGCCAGGTGCCCGCGAGCCGCAGGCCCTCCAACGCCGGGACGATCGGCCCGAGGTCCCACACCGCGCCGATGATCGGCGCGTAGTCGGGCACCACCTCGAAGGTGATGTCGTGTACGTCGAGCACGACCTCTCCGACGAGGTCGGACACGGTGTCGCCCGTGGTCACGCCGCCCGCGTCGATCGTGGCGTCGAGCGTGGCGTACAGCGTCACGCGCGCCGCCGCGATCACGTCGACCGACGCGCCGACCGAGAAGCCAGGGAGCACCTCCCCACCGAGGCCGACCGCGAGCGCGAAGCGCTCCTGACGGTGCCCATACTGGAACCAGGTGGGCAGCTCGGGCTCGACGGCCGCGAACTGGAGCAAGCGATTGGCAGGGACGTACACCGAGAAGCCGATGCCGAACCGCCCACCGACGTCGCGCCCGCCGTTGAGGTGCAGCCCGATCGCGTCTTCGACCGGGAGCTCCCAAGCGAGCGGCGGATCGGCGGACGTGACCACGCCGTCGCGGTCGGTGTCCCACCACAAGTCGGGCACCGGCAACAACGACGGCAACGCGGCGCTGAAGCCGAGCGCGATCTCGGGCTCGTCGATGCCGTTCAGGCCGGCCGGGTTCAGCCGCGCCGCGGCGCCGTCGACGACGATCGACGCGCCTCCGGTGCCTGCCCCCATCGACCAGCCGCCGGTGCCGTACAGGTCCGGGACCGTGGCCTGCGCCGAGCTCGCGAGCAGCAGCCACACGCGGATTTCCTCTCGCTGCGCGCCGCGCGGGAGCGGCGACGGGCCGTCAGGAGTAGCCGATCTCCGGCACGGGAACGAGCGCGAGCCGGCGGAGCATGTCGATCGTCTCCGGCGCGTCCGCGTCGGGACGCGCCTCGCGCAAGCAGGCGACCAAGCCGGACAGATAGGCCGTCGCGATGCCGGGGCCGCGGTACCGGTTCTGCGTGCCGTCCGGCTTCGCCGAGTAGCCGTGGGTCAGGAACTTGTCCGACAAGACCCCCCACTCCTTGCGGCTGAACCGCTTGGGGTCGAAGTAGAAGAACTTGTCGATCGGGCAGTCCATGTGCGCCCACACGCCGACCGCCTCGGGGAGATCGGCGGGGTAGGCGCGCTCTCCCTTCGGGTGCGCCGCTGCGAGCACGACCGCGCCCATGTCGACCGCCTTCGCGCACACGTCCCGCAGGAGCAACGCGCGGCCCATGTTCGGCGTGCCCAAGGACAGGTTGATGACGTGCGCGCCGTTGCGCGCCGCCGTCTCGATGCCGGCCGCCATGAGCTCCGCGGAGGTGCGCAGCCGCTCACCCATGATCTTGACCGCGACGATCTTGGCTTCGGGAGCGTGGCGCTTCACCGCGATGGCGATCTCCGTGCCATGGCCGTTCTGATCGGCGAAATCCGCGGACAGCATCGCGTGCTGCGACGCGCCGAGCGTGATCGACCACCCCTCGATTTCGGTTCCTTCGAGGCGGGGATTCGAGACATCGACCCCGGAGTCGATGATGGCAACGGTGACTCCCTTTCCCCGATAATCTACGCCGCGGTACCGCATCACTCCCCCTGGGCGTCGGCATGGTAAGGGGAAGCGGCGACGATGGGAAGGACCGCCGCGTCGGTCTGACGCACCGCCGACATCCGGCCGGGCGTCCCTGCCACAATCGGGGGACCGATGGAGCACCTCACGCGTGATCTGGAGGCCCTCGCGGCGGTCCCTGCGCGGTTCGCCGGCACACAGGGCGAGCGCCAGATGCTCGACGCGGTGCGCCAGCGGCTGCCTGCCGGCTTGGCGCCGCGCGCCGAAGGCCTGGTCGCGCACACTTCGCCCGCTTGGTTCCTCGCGTTACACGCTGTCTTATTACTGGCAGCAGGCGTCCTTGGCGTCTGGCAGCCCGGGTGGGCCGGGGTCGCCACCGCAGCGCTCACCGCGTCGCTGGTGCTCGAAGCCGACGGCCGCGGCAGCCCGCTCCGGTGGCCGTTCCCGAAGCACGCCTCCTACAACCTCGTCGCGCGCGCCGTGAGCGAGCACAGCATCGGCGCGGTGGTGTTCGTGGCGCCGCTCGACGTGCCACGCTGGCGCCCCGATCTGCCGCGTTGGTTCCGTCGCCGCCCGGTGCAGGGGCTCATCTCCGCGGGCGTGGTGGTGACCGGGTCGTGCTTGTTGCGCGCGATCGCCGACGAGACGGCCGCCGAGGAGGTCCACCGCGTCTACATCTTCGCGCTCGTGGTGTTGGGGCTCGCCGCCGGCTTGTCGATGCTCGGGAACCGTCGGGTGCCGCCCCGTACGTCCGACACCACGGGGCCGGCTGTGGTGCTCGAGCTCGCGCGCCGCCTCAGCGAGCGCCCAATCCCTGGCGTAGACACGTGGTTCTTGTTCACCGGCTGCGGCTACGCGTACCAGGAGGGCATGCGCGCGTTCTTGGCGTGCCACGCGCCGCACGGGAGCAACCCCAGCGCGTGGAGCCTGCGTGACCCGGCGCTCGTCATCGGGCTGCACGAGCCGGGGCGTGGCTCCCTCGGCGCCGTCATCTCGGAGGGGCCGCTGCGCGTGGAGCCGCACCGCCCGACGGGCCCCGCGCTTGCGGAGCGGCTGCGGTGGGCCGGGGTCGACCTGCGGGAAGGCGAGCGCCCCGGCGCGACCGACGCCAACGCCGCCACCCGGCACGGACTGCGCGCGCTCACCCTCGCCGGCGTCGGGGTCCCGACCGTCGAGAACACGCGTCGCGCCGCCGAGATCGCCGAGACGCTCGCGCGGTGGTACGCCGACGACCTCCACCAGGTCGAGCAGCAGCGGGTCGCGT
>CAIUDO010000686.1 GCA_903897935.1 uncultured Pseudomonadota bacterium | reverse complement strand
CTCACCGGGATCGGCGACCAGATCCTGTCGGTGTTCGTGCTCTGAACGGGCGCTGAAACGCGCTGTCACAGCGGGGGCGTGCTGGACGGCCATGGTGAGGCCATCGGAGGTTCCTCATGGCCATCACCCCGCGCTTCGTTGTCTTCGTCGTTGCCCTCGCCCCGTTCGCCGCCCGCGCGGACGCGCCTCGGTGGGAGGCCGGCGGCGCCCCGGTAGCGGGCGACGACGCACGGTCGACGTTCATCCGCTGCGTCGACGAGAGCCGCCGCCCGGACGCCCAAGGCGCGCCTGAGGTGGTGTGGGAGCTGGTCGCGTCGTGCGTCGAGGCGAACGTGGTCTTGGTAGGGGAGCCGCAGGCGGTGGCGCGGTGGTCGGAGAACCGGTGGGTGCCGGAGGCGGCGTCGTGCCCGGGCCCGGGCGCGACGACAGCCTGGGCCGCGGCCGCGCACGCGTGTCGCGTCGGGGCGGTGGTGTTGGACCGCGACGGCGACCCGGTCGTCGACGAGGCCGCCGTCGAGGTCTGCATGGCCGAGCGGGGCGTGGTCGAGGTCAACGCGAAGGTGTTCGTCGCGTGGCAGCAGGGCTGTGGGGCGGTCGTCGCCGCGCGGTGACGCTGCGTGCGCGGCGCAGCGTGGTTATCGGTGGCGTATGCGCTTCCTCATCCTCCTGCCGCTCGTCGTCGTCGCGTGCGGCAAGTCCGAGCCCGAGCCCGAGCCGTTGCCGTCGTTGGAGCCCCCGCCGGCCGATGAGGGCTTCCAGGTCAAGATGTTCGGCACCGCGCCGGCCTACACCGAGGTGTGGCTGTGCGACGTGTACGACATCCCGATCGACGACTGGGCGGCGGTCAACTGGGTGCAGGTGCTGCAGAACGAAGGCACGCACCACCTCACGTTGTCGACGACGGGTCTGGGCGTCGAGCGCATCGAGCCCGGCCAGTACAACTGCGAGGATCTGTACGGGGACTCGAGCCTCATGCAGGACCAGATCATGTTCTTCGGCAGCCAGGGCGTCGCCGAAGACGAGCTGCACCTGCCGGAGGGTGTCGTCGCGAACATGCCCCCCGGCATTCAGGTCCTGCACGAGGTGCACTACGTCAACGCGACCGCGGAAGACGTCTCGTTGTACTCGTACCTCAACGCGTGGACCATCGATCAGAGCGAGGTCGTCGACCAGATCTGGGGTGGTCAGGTGCGCGACGAGCACATCGAGATCCCCGCCGGCGGCGAGCACACCGAGTGGACGCGCTGCGTGATGAACGAAGACGTCGACGTGTTGTTCCTCGCGTCGCACACCCACCAGCTGGGCGTCGAGTTCACGATCGCGCCGTTCGACGGGCAGCAGACGGGAGAGGTGTTCTACACGAACACCGATTGGCATGACCCGCTGATCACGCAGTATGACCCGCCGCTCAGCGTGCCCGCGGGCACCGGCTTCGAGTACGCGTGCACGTGGCGAAACGACGGGCCGGACCCGGTGAGCTACGGCCTGCTGGCGACCGACGAGATGTGCAACCTCACGCTCGTGCACACGCCGTTCTCGATGTCCGCGCGCTGCGAGGTCGTCGAGACGAGCGACGGCGTGATCTGGACGCCCTGACCGGGGTCAGGTCGCCCACATCGCGACGAACGACTCGAGCTGCTGGCCGATCATCGCGCCCGGCTGGCTGTGTCGCAGCGCGCCGTCGCGCCAGACCGCGAAGGTCGGGATGCCGGAGACGCCGATGGCGGCGGCGTTCCGGGAGTGCTGGTCGGTGTCGACCTTGAGGACGAGCACGCGCCCGGCGTGGTTACGCGCCACCCGGTCGAGGTGCGGCGCGACGGCGCGGCACGGGCCGCACCACGGCGCCCAGAAGTCGACCAGGACCGGGATGGGCGACGAGGCGACGAGCGCGTCGAGCTCGGCGTCCGAGACCGGCTTTGGCGCCCCCGACTCGTCGAGCGGGGTCTTGCAACGACCGCACTTGCCGCCCGAGCGGCCGTCGGGCACTCGATTCCAGGCGTTGCACGAGGCGCAAACGAACGCTCTCGACATACGGACCTCCGTGGGCGCGTGGCGCCGTCGCCCGCACTGTGCGCACCGATCGCGCGGCGGGAACTGGACGCCACCGCGACATCGGCGTCACGGCGGGCGCGGGCGAGGTCCGCGTGCCGCGGACCGTGAGGGAGGTAGGAGCATCATTTTGTCAGTCGAGCCGGACTGGCACGTGCGTTGCTCCAGGCGTACGCAGGAGGACTGAACATGACCCTGTCCTTGCGCTCCATCCGCCTCGTCGCCATCGCGCTCGCCGTCATCACCGCCCCGGCGTGCATCACCTACGGGGAGTGGGACGACGAGTCCCTTTGCGACGTGGACGTGCCTCCGACGGCGCGCGGGGGCGTGTTCGAGCTGCAGCCGGAGGGCACGGTGGTGCTCACGGAGTCGGTCGAGGTCGACCCGGCCACCGACGCCGGCTGCGACGCGCTCTGTGAGGCCCTCGCGCCCGGGTTCGTACAGGTCTGGGCGTGCGACGCGATCGCGCTCGACCCCGGCGACCCGATGGCGGAAGAGGCGGGTCTCACCGACGTCGAGGCCGTGCAGGTGAACTGCTCCGTCGCCCCGGCCATGGTTTGCTTTTGAACGGCGCCGTCGGTTGCGGCGCCCGGGCAGCGGCGTGGTGAAGGAGCAAAGAGCCTCGAACTTGCGTAGGCCGGGAGCAATCCCGCTTCAACTTGACACCGGCTGCTCTGGCGGGCGCCGCGCCGGTCGCCACAGCGATGAAACGCCTGATATCGGCTGCTGTTCTTCGTGCGATCGGGCGCGGACGGTCGCCACCTGGCGGCCGTGACAAGTTCATGGGGGATTGCTCCGGGCCTACGTAAGTTCTAGCCCGATTGCTCGGACCGACCCAGGGATGACCCGTACGGTTGCCCGACCACCCGGTTTCATGAGGCGATCGAGGCGCTGTTCAGTCCTCTTGCGACGGCTCCGCGGCCGCCGCCAGCGCGGCGAACGGGCTGAACGACAGCGCCGGCGCGTCGGCGGGGCTCGTGCCCTCGACGTGCCGCGGCGCCCGGATCCGATCGCACACCGCCCGGAACTCCGCCCACAACGCGTCGGCGCGCTCCCGCGGCACCGGCCCGATGCGCTTCCACTCCTTCATGAGGCCCTGCACGGCGGCGTCGGGGTCGGCG
>CAIUDO010000685.1 GCA_903897935.1 uncultured Pseudomonadota bacterium | reverse complement strand
TGCTCGACCGCCCCGTCGCCGCGGGCCTGGGCGCGGGCGCCGACGCCGTGTTCGGGGACGGGGGACGGCGCGTGGTGCTGCGAGACGCCAACGTCGTCATCCAGGTGGAGCGGCCGGGCGGTGGTGCCGACGACCTCACCGACGCCGTTCGTGCCGCGCTGATCGAGGGTCCGGCGGCGGTCGCGCCCCCCGTGCCCGTGCTCGCCGACGGCGTGTTGTCGGTGCCGGATGGTTGGGCGATGGTACGTTTCCAGGCGCTCCCCGTGCTCGACCCGTTGACGCTGCGGCCCCGCGAGGTCCGCCTCATCCCGGTCAGCCCGTCCGCCGTACGGGTCGCAGGGGCCCGGCACGTCGACGTGTTCGTCTGGGACGCGTTGGGGCGCTGCGCCACCGTTCCGGTCGAGATCGGTCAGAAGCCCTGAACGACCAGCTCGATCTTCGCGACGAGCTCAGGGATGCTCGCCGCGTCGACCGAGCAGTGGGCGAGCCGGATGGCGTTGGTGCCCGGCATCGCCACGACGCCGACCGACTCGGTCAACAAGCGCTGGCGCACGGCCTCGGCCGGGATCTCCGGGGGGAGCTCGACGAGCGCGAAGCACCCGGAGTTGAACGGCAGCGGGCGCAGGCGGTCGCTGCGCACGTCGGCGAGCGCGTCGCGGAGCGCGCGGTACCGATCGGCGAGCAGCGCGTGGCGGGCGGCGATCTCGTCGCCCAGGTGCGGGCTCCGCAGCGCGGACAGCGTCATCGCCTGCGACGGCCCTGGCGGGCTCCCGACCGTCGCGCGGCCGATACACATGATCTTCGACGTCATCGCGGCCTCGGCGGCGCCGCGTAGCGGGTGGGACACGAACCCGACGCGCCCCGGGAAGAACAACAGCTCCTTCGTGGCTCCGTCGGCCTTGAGCGGCAACAGCCGCGCCGGATCAGCGGAGCGCGCGAGCTCCCAGTACATCGAGCGCGCCATCAGGCCCGGCTCCCACACCATGCCTTGGTACGCGTCGTCGACCAGGACCACGAGCGGGCGGGGGTGAGCGAGCAGGACCTCGGTGAGCTGCTCGACCTCACGGATCGTCGGGGTGTACCCGCTTGGGTTCGACGGGAAGTTGAGGACCAGGAACGCCTTCGGACGGGTGCCGCGCGCCAGCACGTCGGCGATGCCCCCGACGTCGAGCGCCCCGTCGCGGTAGAACGGGTACGGCTGCACCTCGGCGCCGATGTGATCGAAGACGAGGTCGTAGTTCTCCCATCGCAACGACGGCACAAACACGTCGGTGTTCGGGTCCGCGAACAACGTGGCCGCGATCGAGACGCCCTGCGTGAGCCCGTGCGTGACGACTGGCAACGACATGGGCGCGCCGTCGTCGAGCGACGCCATCGCCGTCTGGCGTGCGCGCCACGCGTGGCGCAGGGGCGCGTGGCCCGCCATCGGGCTGTACAAGAACGCCTGGGCGTCATCGAGGCCGGGCGCGCTCGCCCGCAACGCGTCGGGCGGCATCGGGCCGCCGTGCCCGTCGGTCACCTGACCGATGCTCGCGTTGATGGTCGTGCCGCGAGCTTGCTCGCTTTGAAAGGGGATTCCGCGTGGAAACGCCGCGCGGCGCCCCAGCGGCGACAAGCACCGGGCGGCCGCCGGCCAGGCGGCGCGCAGGACGTGGTTGAGCTGCTCGGCTTCGGTCATCGCTGTCTCGTTGTTGTGTGCATCCTGACATCGCGCGGCGTCCCGCGCGAGGGGCCCCGTCGTCGATGTAGGAGGGTCGCGGTGGATCGCCGGTTGCGCGCCGGTAGTCGACGCGTGCGCGCGTCGAGCGGGCCCCGTTGCGCCGCGTGAGCCAACGCAGGTGGGTGGCGTTACCCTGCCGCCATGCGCGTGCTCACACCCGACGTCGAAGGCTTCCGCGTCCGCGAGGAGCCCTTCTATGTGCCCGCTGGCGACGAGGTCACCCTCTTCGAAGCGGCCCATCGCTCCCACCTGCCGGTCATGCTCAAGGGCCCAACGGGCTGCGGCAAGACACGATTCGTAGCGTACATGGCGTGGCGGCTCGGTCGGCCGCTGATCACGGTCGCCTGCCACGAGGATCTCACGGCGAGCGACCTGATCGGCCGCTACCTGCTGCTCGGCGACGAGACGGTGTGGGTCGACGGCCCGCTCACCGCGGCGATGCGGCTCGGCGCCATCGTCTACCTCGACGAGGTGGTGGAGGCGCGGCGCGACACGCTCGTCGTCATCCACCCGGTCACCGACGACCGGCGCGTGTTGCCGATCGACAAGCTCGGCGCGGCGCTGCAGGCTCCGCCCGAGTTCCAGGTCGTCATCTCGTACAACCCTGGGTACCAGTCCGTGCTCAAGGATCTGAAGACGTCGACGCGCCAGCGGTTCGTATCGCTCGACTTCGCGTACCCGTCCGAGGAGCGCGAGATCGGCGTCATCGCCCACGAAGGTGGCGTCTCCGAGGAGTTCGCGCGGCGGCTCGTGCACATGGGCGCGAAGATCCGCAACCTGACCGATCGTGGCCTCGACCAAGAGGTCTCGACGCGCCTCCTCGTCTACGCGGCGACGCTCGTGCGAGAGGGCGTGCCGGCGCGCCGCGCCTGCGAGGCCGCCCTCGGCTCCGTGCTCACCGACGACCGTGAGATCCGCGCCTCGATCGCTCAGATCGTGTCGGATTGGTTCTGATGCCGGTAGAAGGCGGATAGTGGCCGACGAGCGCAGGCTATGGTCCGCGTTGCGTGGCGCCGCCCGCCGCGTGCGTGGCGAGGTCGCGCCGGCGGTCGGCCTCGCGATGCGCGACACGCGGGCCGCGTTGTCGTACGCGTCGAACGTCGCGGCGTTGCGGCGGGATCTCGGTCCGGTCGCAGCGGACGGGTACGCGGACGTGCTGCGCCGGCTGTCCGAAGAAGACGTCGACGCGTCGCGGCGGGTCGCGCAGGTGCTGCATCAGCAACTGTACCGGGTCGGGGCCGAGCAGCGGCCGGCGTACCTGCAGCTCGTCGCGCTGCCGTTGGGGCGCGCGCCCGCCGCGGTGCCGCTCGTGGTCGAGGTCGCCGCCGACCTGCTCGATGCGTTGGACTTCGAAGGGGCGCGTGGCTTCGTCGAGCGCGGGCTCGGGGTGTGGGCCGACAGCACCGAGAAAGGCGAGAGCTTCCTCCGGCGCCGCTCGTTCGAGGGGATCGCGGGCGCGAAGGCGGTCCGCGGCGGCGCGTTGTTGGCCGACCTGCGGGTGGTCCTGACGCTGTACGCGCGCGCGCACCTCGGCCGCAACATCGGCATCCGGTCGTTGCCGGAGGGCACCGCCCCGTTCGCCGACCGCGACGGGCTGTGGTTGCCGGAGCGGGTGGCGACGTTCGGCGACGGGCGCGACTTCTTGGTCTACCGCGTCAACACTGCTCTTTGTACCGGCTACCTCGAGTTCGGGACCCTCGACCTCGACCTCGACCGGGTGCCCGGCGCGTGGCCGGATCGGTTGGAAGGCGAGCCGGAGATCGATCGCCTTGCGCGCGGCACCGTGTTGCCACCCCTCGGGCGCGATCTGTTTCAGGTGCTCGAGGATCGTCGCATCGAAGGGCGGGTGCGCGCCGAGTATCCGGGCGTCGCGCGAGACATCGACGCGCTGCGCGGCATGCGCACGCGGCGCGCGCGTGCCTCACGGTTGCCGCTCGCAGCTCAGCTCGTCGAGGCGCTCGCCCGGGAGGCGTGGCACCTCGCCCCCGCCGACGACCTCGATCGACGGGTCGTGGCCACCTTGTCTGGGATGGCGGAGCGCGTCGCCGCGATCACGGGGCCGAACGCCACAGTAAACGACGTGGCGGCGGCGGTGCCGGAGCTCGTGGTCGAGGCGCTCGCGCTCCAACGCGCGCCCAAGCCACCTCCGCAGACCCCGCCCGAGCAGCGCCCGACCAACGACGTCGACGCCGCCCGGCGGTCGTTGTCCGAGCTCGCCGCGTCGATGAGCCAGCGCCCGGAGCCGGCCGAGCCGCCGCCGCTCGACCCGTCGTCGTGGCCTGATCTCGACTTGCCGATCGGCAACGCGCGTGTGGGTGGCACAGGGGAGGGCGGCCCCGCCGAAGCCGGGCAAGGCGGCGGCGTCGAGGTCGTCTCGGAGGTGGAGGACCAGGAGGACCTCGCGGGGGAGAAACGAAAGGTCCGCCCCGACGTGGCGTCGTTCGGGCCGATGCGCGGGCACCCGTCGCTGTACCCCGAGTGGGACTGGCGGATCGACGACCATAAAGCGAGGTGGACCCGCGTCTACGAGCACGAGGTGCCGATGCTCGGCACCCCGTTCGTTCAGCAGACGCGCTTGCGCCACCGAGCGCTCATCCAGCGCCTGCGCCACAGCTTCGAGGCGCTCAAGCCCGAGGACATGCGTCGCCAGCGCCACCTGGTGCACGGCGACGAGCTCGACATGGACGCGGTGATCGACGCGCGGATGGTCGCGCGGGCGGGCGGGACGCCGCCCGAGCGCCTGTACACCCGGCGCGAGCGCGCGGTCCGCGACGTCGCCGTGGCGTTCCTCATCGACTTGTCGTCGTCGACGAGCGAGATGATCGCTCCGATCAACCGACGAATCGTCGACCTCGGCCGCGAGGCGCTGGTCGTGATCTCGGAGGCCGTCGACGCGATCGGAGATCCGTACGGCATCTTCGGGTTCTCGGGCTACGGGCGCGAGCACGTCGCGGTCTGGGTGGCCAAGGACTTCGACGAGGTGCTCACCGACCGCGTCCGCGACCGGATCGGCGGGCTCGTCCCGCGCATGGAGAACCGCGACGGGGCCGCGATCCGCCACCTGACGCGCCGGTTGATGGAGCGCCCGGCGAGGGTCCGACTGCTGATGATCATCTCGGATGGGCGCCCGCTCGACTGCGGGTGCACCTCGTACTTCGAGCGTTACGCGCAGGAAGACACACGGATGGCGATCCTGCGCGCGCGCGACGCCGGCGTGCACCCGTTCTGCATCACGGTCGACCCGCGTGGTTCCGACTACGTCGAGCACATGTACGGCAAAGGCGGCTACACGGTGATCGATCACGTCGACCGGTTGCCCGCGCGGCTGCCCGCCCTCTATCGGCGACTCACGCGTTGACGGTCCGTGCGACGGCGCGGTGACAGCTGCGCGAACGCGTCGCTCGACACGCGGCCCCGAATTATGCGGCGCCCGCCATTTTGGAGGCTCCGTGTCCCGTCTCTCGTTGGTGCTCGCGCTGATGTCGTTCGGGTGTTCGACGGAGCCCGCCGGGCTCGCCGGCGGGGTCGGGCCCGTCGACGCCGCGCGTTACCCGTTCGCGTTGAGCGCCGATGGTGACCTGCACGCTGGCGTCGCGACAGACATCGTCGTGACGGGCGGCGAGCCCGGGGTCAAGGTGGGCTTGTGGGTCGGGCGTGGTCTCGGCGCGGGCAGCTGCCCGCGGGTTCTGGACGGCGCGTGCCTGGAGATCACGCGCTCGTCCCGCGTCGGGATCCAGACGTTCGACGGGGCCGGCCAGGCTCGGTTCAGCTTCACCCCGTCGTTGCGCGCCACCAACGGCACGTTGCTGCAGTTCCAGGCGGGCTCCGGGGTCGACGGCGGCTCGTTGTCGGCGCCGGTCGGGCTGCGGATCCGTCCTTACGACTACGACGGCGACGGGTTCCTCAACAACCAGGACTGCGACGACCTCGACAACACGGTGTACCCGGGCGCCCCTGAGACGCCGTGGGACGGCACCGACCAGGACTGCGACGGCTTCGACTCTGCGGCCGGCACCGTGCCGCTCTCGGAGCTGGCGCCCGGCGAGCTCGTGATCACCGAGTTCCTGAACGACCCGTCCGCGTCCGCCGACGCCACGGGTGAGTGGTTCGAGCTCGAGAACCGGTCGGCGCTCGACGTCGACCTCGGCGGCATGCAGCTCAGCGACGATGGCACCGACAGCCACACCCTCACGGGCTCGGTGGTCGTGCTGGCAGGGGAGCGCGTCGTGCTCGGGCGGTCCGTCGACCCGGGGGCGAACGGCGGGGCCCCCGTCGACTTCGCGTACGGCTTCTACACCCTGGGCAACTCCGGCGACGAGATCATCTTGTCGTACGACGGCGTGGTGCTGGCGTCGGTCGCGTACACCACGGGCGGCGCGTGGGCCGATCCCTCGGGCGCCTCGCACACGCTCGACCCGTCGTGGGCCGGTGATCCGGCGGATCCGGCCGGCTGGTGCGTCTCGGTGACCCCGTTCGGCCTGGGTGACCGCGGCACGCCCGGCGCTGAGAACGACGTGTGTGTGCCCGACAACGACGGCGACGGGGTGCGCGCCGACCTCGACTGTGACGACGACGAGTCCTCCGTCTACCCGGGTGCGCCCGAGATCCCGGGCGACGGCATCGACCAGGACTGCGACGGCGAGGACGCGCCGCTGGACTTCGACGCCGACGGCTTCGTCGCCGCGGAAGACTGCGACGACAGCGATGCGGGCGTGTACCCTGGCGCCCCCGAGGTCGCGGGTGACGGCATCGATCAGAACTGCGACGGCGCGGATCTGCCCGCCGGCGTGCTCGTCGTCGACGAGCTGATCGAAGGTGACCTCGTGATCACCGAGTTCTTGCAGAACCCGTTCGTAGTCGTCGACACCGCGGGTGAGTGGTTCGAGGTGTTCAACAACTCCGGCTCGGAGGTGGAGCTCAGCGGGCTCGTCGTCTCCGACCTCGGGATCGAGTCGTTCGTCGTCACGGGCTCGCTGCGCGTCCTGCCCGGCGACTACGTGGTCCTCGGCGCGAACGCGGACGTCGGCGTCAACGGTGGCGCGCCGGTCGACTACGCGTGGAGCGGCTTCACGCTCGGCAACTCCGATGACGAGATCGTGTTGTCGAACGCGTTCGGGCTGATCGACAGCGTGGCGTGGGACGGCGGCCCGCTGTTCCCGGACCCGAACGGCGCCAGCTCGAACCTCGACGCCGCGTCGATCGACGCCGCCCTCAACGACAGCGGCGGCGTGTGGTGCGAAGCCACCGCGGTGTTCGGCCTCGGTGATCTGGGCACGCCGGGCGCGCCCAACGGCTCGTGCGGCGCCCTGCCGATCGACGGCGACGGAGACGGCGCGCTCTCCGACGTCGACTGCGACGACGGCGACGACTCGATCTACCCCGGCGCGCCCGAGGTGCTCGGCGACGGCATCGACCAGGACTGCGATGGCGTCGACGCGTCCGCCACCCCGGTGAGCGCGCTCGTCCCCGGGGACCTCATCATCACCGAGATCATGCAGAACCCGAACGTCATCTCCGACGCGAACGGCGAGTGGTTCGAGGTCTACAACGCCTCCGGCGGCGACGTCGACGTGCTGGGCCTCATCATCTCGGACGCGTTCGGGTCCACCACGGTCGGCGTGTCGCACATCGTCCCGGCGGGCGGCTTCGTGTTGTTCGGCGTGAACGTAGACCCGTTGCTCAACGGCGGCCTCGACATCGTTTGGGACACCGGGTCGGTCACGCTCAGCAACTCCGACGACACCATCACGATCGCGAACGGCGTTGGCGTGCTCGACTTCGTGGGCTACGACGGCGGCCCGCTGTTCCCGGACCCGGCGGGCGCCTCGATGAGCCTCGACCCCACGGCGTGGGACATCGTGTCGAACGACGTGGGGGCGAATTGGTGCCTCGGAACCGGCTTGTACGAGGCCAACAACAGCGGGACGCCCGGCGCGCCGAACCCGTCCTGCTTCTGAGTCGCGCCAGGAGGCGGTCCGCGCCATGGCGATGAACGAAGACAACGACGACGGGCTCGGGGGTCGCTCCCGGGACCGTCGCGAGCTCACCGAGGCGAACCGGTGGAGCGGGCCGCTTCGGGCGCTGGAGCCGCTGCAGATCGCCGCCGCGCCGATCCCGGACGAGCTGCGCGACGTGGTGCGCGCGGCGAAGAGCGTCGTCTCGGGTAGGGCGTCAAACCGCGAGAATCAGCGGATCGACAAGATGGTGCGCGCGCTCGAAGACGACGAGGTCGAGGCGCTCGACGCGTTCCTCGGCGCGCCGCCGACGGTCGCGTCGTTGCTCGAGGCGTGGGCCGAGCGGCTGGTGGGTGAGGGGGATCCTGCGATCGACGCCTGGCTGGCCCGTTGGCCGGGAGGCGACCGGCAGCGGCTGCGCACGCTGGCGCGCAACGCGCGGGGAGGGGATCCGGCGCGGGTGCGCGCGCTCGAGGCGGCCCTGCGGGACGACTGCGCGCGGTAGGCGTCAGGGGCGAGCGTACATACGCACCCGGGTGGCGACCGCGCCGGCGATCGCCAGCGCCTCGTCCCAGTCCGGGTGGCGCACCATCATGTACCCGTCGGAGACCAGGGTCTGCTTCCAGTCGCGGCGCGGCGCGCCGACCGGCAAGAGGTCCTCGACCACGACCGCGGGCCCGAACTCGCGCAGCACGCCGTCGACGCCGTCGATCTTCACGATGCGGCCGCTGCCCTCGGCCCGCTTGAATACGATCGCGGTGTTGAACCGCCGCTCGTCGCGACCCTCCCACGCCTTCCAGCACACCGCCCGGGCCCACTCCCGGTAGAGGTCGTGGTCCGAGGTGAAGTTCATCTGGTCGATGAGCCGCGCGCCGCCGACGCGGCAGCCGATCTCACCAAACACGACCTCCCCATTGGCCTTCCGGTACCACTCCATGTGCGTGAAGCCGGTCCCCATCCCGAGCGCGCCGAGCACGCGCCGCCCGAACCGGACCCCGTCGGCGACCCGGTCGAGGTCCCGCACGGTGCAGATGACGGGGCTGATCCACTGCTCGGTGCGCGCGACGAGCGGGCGAGGGAGGTACTGCGCGACGTTCTCGTAGACCGGCCTCCCGTCGACACAGATGGTGTCGTACGTGAACTCTTCACCTTCGACGAACTCTTCGACGCTGACCTCCGGTACGTGACGGGTGCGGTTCAGCACGTCGTCGAGGTCGGCGGGGCCGTCGACGCGGTAGGTGTCCGCTGATCCTGCGCCGGCGATCGGCTTGATGATCAAGGGGTACCCAACCTCTTCGGCAGCCGCTCGGACGGCCGCGACCGACGTGCAGCGCCGCGCGTGCGGCACCCGCAGCCCCGCCGCCGCGACCCGCTCCTTCATGAGCTGCTTGTCTCGGAACCCGAGCACGGCGTCGTGCGACATGCCGGGCACCCCGAGCGCGTCCCGCAGGCGGGCAGCCAGCAGCACCAGCGGCTCCCACAGGGTCTCGATCCGATCGATGGAGCGCCCACGCGTCCACGCGGCGACGCGGCGAAGTACGTCTTCTTCGTCGAGGATCCGCGGAACCCTCAGGTAAGACGTGAGGTGTCGTCGCGTCTTGTCAGGCAGGCTCGTTTCGGGGCTGTCGCCGACGCCGTGCACACGGGCCCCGACCTCGGCGAGGCCACGGACGAACTCGGGCATTTCGGCCGGGTAGGCGGGGGCGAGAAAGACGACGTCCATGAACCCTCCTGTCGCGCGCCGAGTGTGGACCGCGTCGGCGCGGGCCGCAAGGGCGCCGCGCGACACGCGCACGCGCGGGCCGCTGGCGAGCGTCGCGCCGCCCGTGCTAGACACGACGGCCGCGGACGTCTTTGGTTACTCGGCCCTTTCGGCGCGTGATCCGCCAGCCCCGGTGGTCCGTTCGGCGGCGCGAGCGCCGGCCGGTCCCCCTGGACACGGGCGCGTCGCGAGGGCTCCACCCGGCAGGAGCTGGCTTTGCGTACCGTCTATTTCGTCGCGCCATACCCCCTCGAGACCACCCTTCGGTTCGTGCGCGCGGTCAAGGGGCTGGCTGGGGTCAGGTTGATCGGGGTCGTCGTCGAGCCGCCGCGCGACGCGGTGTTCGACGCTGTGCTCACGGTCCGGGACCCGTTCGACGCGGGCGAGATCGCGTCCCGCATCCGCGGCGCGGAGCCGCAGCTCGGGCGCGCGCATCGCGTGGTCGGGGTGCTCGAGGACCTGCAGGAGACCCTCGCGCGCGTACGGCACGCGCTCGGCGTCGAAGGCCCGAGCCTCGAGGTCGCGACGGCGTTCCGCGACAAGGCGCAGATGAAGGACCTCTTGCGCGCGCACGGCGTCCCGGTGGCGCAGCACTGCTTGATCGACAGCGACGCCGCGGCGTGGTCGTTCGTCGGGCGGGTCGGGTTCCCGATCGTGCTCAAGCCGCCGGCGGGCGCGGGCTGCCGGGCGACCTACCGCGTCGGCGACGCCGACGGCTTGCGCGCAGCGCTGCACGAGATCGTCCCGAGCCCGCAGCGCGTGGTGCTGGGCGAGGAGTTCGTGAGCGGCGAGGAGCACAGCTTCGAGACCATCACGATCGGAGGTGTGCCTCGCTTTCACTCGATCTCCCGGTATTATCCGGGCCCGCTCGACGTCGTGCGCAACCCGTGGATCCAGTGGGTCGTGCTGCTTCCCCGCGACATCTCGGGGACCGAGTTCGACGCCGCGCGCACGGTCGGGCGCGACGCGATCCAGGCGCTGGGGCTGCGCGACGGCATGACGCACATGGAGTGGTTCCGGCAGCCCGACGGATCGGTTCGGGTGGGCGAGATCGCGGCGCGCCCGCCCGGGGCCCAGATCGTCTCGCTCACGAGCTACGCGTACGACACCGACATGTACCGGGCGTGGGGGCGCGCGGTCGTCGACGGGGCGTACGACGGCCCGTTCGAGCGGAAGTACGCGGTTGGGTGCGCGTTCTTACGGGGCCCAGGGGACGGCAAGGTCATCGCCGTGGACGGGCTCGAGGCGGCGCAGCGTGAGGTCGGCCCGCTCGTCATCGAGACGAAGCTGCCGCGCGCCGGCGCCCCGAAGTCGTCGAGCTACGAAGGCGACGGGTACGCGATCGTGCGCCACCCGGACACCGAGGTGGTGAAGCGCGCGATGCTACGGATCATCGAGACCGTCCGCGTCCGGTACGCCTGACGGCTCGGCGCGGTCGAGCGCGGCCAGCGTGCGGTTGACCATGCCGCGCATCGCGTCGACCTGGCGCGCGGACGGCGCGGCGCGCTGCAGCAGCATCGTGAGCGTGGCTTGCACCCGCGGCACGGGCGCGCTCCGGGTGTAGCCGACCCGCGTCAACAAGCCGGTGACCTGCTCGGCGAGGTGCAGCAGGACGCCGTGCTCGGCGGGGCGATCGCGACGGTCCCCGCGGTCGAGCGACGCCGTGCTGGAGGCGCTTTGCCCGCCGACCGTGCGGCCCGTCGCGCGCGCCCCCGAGACGACGAACAAGCGCCACGACACCAGCAGCACCGCCTGGGCGAGGTTCAGGCTCGCGTGCTCGGGGGTCGGGATCCGCACGATCGCCTCGCACCGGTCGATGGCCTCGCGCGACAAGCCGTGATCCTCGCGGCCGTACAGGATGGCGCACGGGACGTCGGAGGAGACAATGCGCGCCGCCAGCTCGTCGGGGTCGACGACCGGGATGCGCCCGACCCGATGGCGCGCGGTGGTGCCGTACACCCGTGTGACGCCGACGAGCGCGTCGTCGAGCGAGGCGACGACCTTGATACGCTCGGTGACCGCCTCGCAGCCGGGCGCCATCCACCGCACGCGCTCGGGGTCGTACGCCGCGGGATCGACGACGTACAGCTCGGACAAGCCGGTGTTGGCGAGCGCGCGCGCCGCCGACCCGACGTTGCCGGGCTGGCGCGGCTCGACCAATACGGTGCGGACGAGCGGGATCACTTCCGGCCGAACAGGCCCTTGATCCAGGCGACGAACCGGCCCCACGCGCTGGTCGGGGCGGGCGGCTTCGGCGGCGGGCGCG
>CAIUDO010000684.1 GCA_903897935.1 uncultured Pseudomonadota bacterium | reverse complement strand
CGGTCGACTTCCGCGCGCTCGTCGCCGGGGACGCGCCGCCCGACGTCAGCGCTGGCCTCACGCCCGCGTACGCGCTGCTCGCGCGCCACGCGGGGGTCGCCGCAACGGATCTCATTGCAGGTACCGTGTTTACGACGCAGTCGATCCGCGACGAGGCGGCGCAGGCAGCGGCGCTGGTGGCGGGGCAAGCGGGGCCGCTCACGCCGCGCGGGTGCGTCGACGAAGGCACGATGCGATCGTGCGAGGTCACCGTGGAGGTCGCGGACCTGCTGGGCGACGACGGGCGGCTCGACGCGGTCGAGGTCGCGGGCCGCTACGCGCTGCCAGCGAGCGTGTGGCTGCCGCCAGGCGTGGGCCCATGGCCGGCGGTGGTCTACGCGCACGGGTTGGGCGGAGACCGCGGAGAAGGCAGGGGGGTCGCCCAGAACCTCGTCGACCTGGGGATCGCCGTCGTGTCCGTCGACGCGCCGTCCCACGGCGAGCACCCGGCGGGGGGCGGCACGGAATTCACGTCGATCTTCGAGTTCTTCGGCATCTCGTTGGTGCCCGTCGGCATGGACGTCACGCGGCTGCGCGACGGCTGGCGGCGCGCCACCTGGGACAAGCTTCAGCTCGTGGAGGCGCTGCGCGCGAGCGCCGATGTCGACGGGGACGGCGCGCCGGACCTCGACGGGCGGGTCGGGTTCGCCGGCCACTCGCTCGGGGCGACCATGGGGCCGCAGCTGTTGGCGCACGACCCCGACATCGGCGCCGCCGAGCTCGCGACGCCCGGAGGTCGCGTCACCGAGATCGTGCACGAAGGCGAGATCTTCGCCCCGATGGTCGCGCTGTTCGCCCCCGACGGCGCGACCGACGACGACGTCGACCGGTTCTTCCCGCTGCTGCAGGCCGCGATCGAGCGCGGAGACGCCGTGAACTTCGGGGCGCTCGCCCGCGAGGGCGGCCGTGACGTGCTCGTCACCGAGGTGATGTCCGACACCATCATCCCGAACGTGTGCACCGAGGCGCTCGCGCGCGCGCTCGGGGTCGCCCACGCGCCGCCGATCCTCGCGCCGGTGGCCGGGCTCGAGCCGTCCGCTCCCTTGCCGCTGGCCGGCAACCTCGACGGCGCCACCGCGCTGCTCTACCAGTACGACGTGATGTGGGACGATGGCGCGCTCGTCGACGCCACGCACACGCACATCCATGGGTCCGAGTCCGGCGTCGCGCAGTATCGCCGGTTCTGGGAGACCTGGGCCGCCGGTGGTGCGCCCGAGGTGATCGACCCGCTGGCCCCCTGACGCTATGCTGGCCCGCCCAGGAGGCGCGATGGACATCCGAAACGCGGTCGCGGCCGACGACGCTGCTCTGGAGGTCCTGCTCCAAGCGTACATGCAGGAGTCGTTCGGGCGCCCGTGGGGCGGCTCGTTGCAGGCGCTCGCGCGCGCGCGCGCCGAGGGCGCGGTGCACGTGCTGGTCGCGGGCGACGTCGGGGCGCCGATCGCGTTCGCAGCGTGGATCACCAGCTACGACCTGCAGCGCTGCGTCTCCGGGGGGGAGATCCTCGACGTGTACGTGTCGGCGTGGGACCGCGGGCGTGGCATGGCCGCCCGTCTGGTGATGCGGGTCGCCGCCGACGTGCAGAAGCAAGGAGGCGCCTACGTTCGTGGGCAGGCCACCTCGGACTCGACGGTCCAGCGCTTGTACGAGCGGGTCGCGGTGAGCCACCCAGGCGCGAACATCCACGTGGGCGGGCGGGCGTTCCGCGCCCTCGCGGCGCTGTCGGGCGCGTCGCCGCGGGCGATCCTGCAGGCGCTCCCGGAGCGCAGCTGGAACGACGAGCCCTGATCGACGCCCGGTGCGTCGGCGTGCTGTGGGTGGAGGCGGCCCGCGGCCCGCGTCGCGCTGGGGTCGGCGTGCTCGTGGCGCCGGATCGGGTGCTCACCAACGATCACGTCGTCGGCGCCGCCATCGTGGTGTCGTTCCGCGGGGTGGACGGCGCGGTCGGCGTAGCTGCGATCCTGGTGCGCCGGCCCGGAGACCCCGGAGACACCACCGGGGTGATCACCGACCGCTCGCGCCTCGACTACGCGCTGTTGCAGCTCGCGGCGCCGCTCCCCGCCCCGTGCAGCGCCGCGCGCGGGCGGGTGGAGGCCGGCGGCCCGCTGTTCGTTGTGGGTTGGCCCCGCGACGCCGACGCGCCGCGGGTCTGGCCGGTGGTCGCGGAGGGCGCCGATCCGACGGGCACGCGGGTCTGGTATCGGGGCGACGTGCCGCGGGGGGCGTCGGGGGCGTTGGTGATCGACGGCGCCGGTCACCCGGTGGCGATCCACCACGCGCGCCTCCGCGACGGGCGGTGGCAAGGCGTGTCGATGGCGGTGATCGACGCCGATCTCGCGCTCAGAGGTCCTTGACGAACCACCGGTCGCAGCCGAAGTGCCCGGTCGCGCCGAGCGGGGCGCACAGCGCGGTGAAGCCGGTCCGCTCGTAGAGGTGGATCGCGGCGTCCATCCCGGTGAGGGTCTCCAGGTAGCACCGCCGATAGCCGACGGAGCGCGCCTCGGTGAGACACCGGTCGATGAGCAAGCGCCCGGCACCCATGCCCCGCAAACGTGGAAGGAAGTACATCTTCCGAAGCTCACAAACGGGTGGCGACGCGGGATCCGCCGCGTCCAGCGGCGCGATCCCACCGCCGCCCATGACCACACCGTCGTGCTCGACCACGAAGTAGGCCGCGCCCGGCGACGCGTACGCGGCGCTCATGTGGTCGACCTCCGGATCGTGGATCGCGAACCCGGGCCCGCTCGCGCCAAACTCGGTCATCACGGTCCGGATCACCGCGGCGACCTGCGGATCGTCGGCCGGCGTGATCCGGCGGAGGGCGGGGCTCATGTCGGCACCGCGGCCGCCAACCGAGCCGCGGAGGCCGCCCGCGCCACCGCCGGTCGCGCGCCCCCGACCGCCCAGTCGCGGATCGTCGCCCAGGATCGCTCGGGGTCGGCGTAGGCGCGCCCCAACAGCCCGAGCAGGGCTGCCTCGTCGACCCGCGCGTCGGTCACCCGGGCGCACGCCTCGGGCCACCCGTCGCCGCGCCCCAACGAGTGCAGCTCGCAGGCGTACGCGAACGTCTCGCGGCGCCGCGGCGGCACCATCAGGAGCGGCGCCGGGCGGTCCGAGCGCGCGCGTTCGTCCGGCAACAGGTGAAGCAGGTGCGCGACCTCGTGCACCACCACGTCGCTGAACGGGGTCGGCTCCAGCACGCCGGGCACGACATACGCGACGCCACCCGAGCATAGGCCATGCAGCGTCGGCGCGTCGTCGGAGAGCGCAGGGGCGCCGATCTCGTCGAGCAGCATGTTCGCGAGCGCCCACGCGTCGGTCAACGAGACGGCACCGACCGCCTCCTCGAACGCCGCGGGCGTGAGCACCCGCACGTGCCCCGGCAGGCGCTGCAGCAGGCGGGCGGCCCCCGCGGGACCGAACATGCCGGCGATCATGGGGCGAATCCGATCGGTGACCATCCGATCGAGCCCCTCCGGCGCCCGACAAGAGCGGCGCGGCGCCCGCGCGCACCGCCAGGTGATCACGCGCACCAAGACCTCGCGAAGCGCGGCGTTGCCCTTAGCCCTCCGCGCGACCGCCCCGCCGCTCCACTCGGGGAACCGGGGGTCGAACGTACCCGTGCCCAGAAAGCGCTCGATGGCGTCGGACGTCGACATACCCCCGACATAAGGGACCCGCGCGCGTCGCGCACGGAGGGACCGTGACGTATGCCCTGATCCGAAGCCGCGGCGCGTCGCCGCTCGGCGTCACGCGGGCGCCCGGCAGCAAGTCGTGCACGAACCGCGCGCTGGTGCTCGCCGCGTTGGCCGACGGCACCTCCACCCTCCACGATCCGCTCGACGCCCACGACACCCGCGTCATGGCAGGCGCGCTGGACACGCTGGGCGTCCCGGTGGTGTGCGGCGCGCGCGCCTGGACCGTGCGTGGCGGCAGCCGGCCTCGTGCACGTGGCCCGGTCGATGTCGGCGCGTCCGGCACCACCCTCCGCTTCTTGTTGCCCTGGTTGGCGCGCAACGCGGACGGCCCGGTCGATCTGCGCGGCGCCGTGCGGCTGTTCGAGCGGCCGCTCGCTGGGTTGCTCGACGCGTTGGCGGGCACCGGCGCGCGCCTCGAACGCCGCGGGCCAGGGCGGGCGCTGCTCATCCCAGGCGACCGCGCGACCACCGACTTCGAGGTGGACGCTCGCGCGTCGAGCCAGTTCGTCACCGGGCTCGCGCTCTCGGTCGCGGGCGCCGGCGGGGGCACCGTGCGGTTCCGCGGCGCCCCGAGCGCGTCGTACCTCGACCTCACGCGCGCCTGGCTCGACCGGTTCGGGTGCGCGGTCTCGGTCCAGCCGGGCGCGTGGCTCATCGGGGGCCCACCCCGCGCCAGCGACGTCGTCATCCCCGGTGATTGGAGCGGCGCCGCGGCCTTCTTGGTCGCCGGTGCGGTGACCGGGCGCGACGCGGAGGTGGTGGGACTCGACCCACACGATCAGCAAGGCGACCGCGCGCTCGCCACCATCCTCGCCGACGTCGGGGTGCGGGTGGCGGTAGACGCGGCGGCGGTGCGCGCGTCGGGCTCGCTACGATCCGGCTTCGACCATGATCTGTCGGCCTGCCCCGACCTCGCGCCCGTGCTCGTCGCCGCGGCCGCGCTCGCCCCCACCCGGTCCGTCCTGAGGGGCCTCGGCACGCTGCGCGACAAGGAGTGTGACCGGTTCGCGGCCAGCATGGCGCTGGTTCGATGGGTCGGGGGCCGCGCCTCGGCGCTCGACGGCGAGACCTTACGCGTCTGGCCGACGTCATCGCGGCGCGCGCGCGGCGTGTTCTCGTCCCGCGACGACCACCGGATGGCGTTCGCGGCCGCGGTGGTCGGGCTCGTGTGCGGGGGCCACCTCGGGGGGGCGCACGCCGTCACCAAGACGTTCCCTGCGTTCTGGAGCGCGTGGGCGACCGCGGTCCGGTCGCGCGGT
>CAIUDO010000683.1 GCA_903897935.1 uncultured Pseudomonadota bacterium | reverse complement strand
GCCAGGGCGTGTGGGTGGTCGTGCCGGGGCCGGCGCCGGACGGGCTTCCGGCAGGCGCGCTCGCCCACGTGCGCGCCGACACGCTCGGCGACGACGAGGCGTTCGGGGTCCGCGCGTCCTGGACGGTCGACGGCGTGGTCGTGGGGTACGGGTCGGCGGATCACGCCACAAACGTGGAAGGAACATGGTCTGGCGGAGGCGCGTGGCTCTGGACGCCGGGCGGCCCGCGGCCCGCAGCGTTGGTGTTGCCGGATCCGGTCGCGTGGCGCGAGGCGGCGGCGGGCGCTGGGGTGGACGCGTCGGCGGCGCGGCTGTGGGCGTCCCCGGCGTCGCCGGGGCGGTCGGCGTGGCTCGCCGAGCGGGTGGCCACGCCGGTCGGAGCGGCGCTGATGGCCGCGGCGGCGTTGCCGCTCGTATGGGCGTTTCGGCGCTGGGGCACCGGCCTCGTGCTCGGCGGGGCGATCGTGTGGCGGCTCGCCCAGGGGGGCGCGCTCGCCGCGGCGGCGCGCGGTCAATTCGGGTTGTTCGTCGGCGTGGGGGTGCCATTGATGGTCGCGTGCGCCGTCACCTGGTGGCTGCTTCGGTGGGTGGATCGCCGCGTCTCGGTCGGGTGACCGGTGCGCGTCACGTGTTCGTTTCGTACGGTCGTTGACCTCGGCGCGGCCAGAACGATACGGACCGCCGCCCCGACGGAGGCCACCTTGCCTCGGCCCCGCATGTTCGCCTTGTTGGTCGCGCTCACGCCGTCGTCCGCCTACGCGGTCGATGTGATCTCCGGTCGGCCCGACAGCGGGCCGTGGGAGCAGGTGTCCGTGCGGGTCGGCGGCTTCGTGCAGCCGCGGTTCGACATCGAGCAAGCGGACGATGCGGCGGGCGTCGACGGCGACATCGGCTTCTCGGTGTCACAGGCGCGCTTCGAGTTCGGCGGCGACCTCGAAGGCGCCGGGGGCTCGCGCCTGGACGCCGGGTGGCTGCTGAGCGTCGAGCTGATGCCGGAGGCGCGCCTGAACGACGCGTACGTCGACCTCGGCGTCGCCGGGGTGCCGGTGTCGGTGCGGCTCGGTCAGCTCAAGGCCCCGACCGGTCGCGCGTTCCTCACGTCCGACAAGTACAGCTTGTTCCCTGAGCTCGCGGAGATGGTCGAGTGGATCCCCACCCGTGACATCGGCGCGATGCTGCACAGCACGCTCGGCCGGAACCACGTCGAGGCCGAGGTCGGGGTGTTCAACGGTGAGGGCACCAACCGGCTGTCGAACGTCAACCGCCACTTCTTGTACGTGGGGCGCCTCGTGATCAGCCCGCTCGGCGGTCCGGGCACCGGCCGCGAGCTGATCCGCGACAACGACCGGCTGCCGCGGTTCAGCCTCGGCGGGTCAGTGCACCGCAACGTCATCGGCGACGTCGGGCTCGAGGAGGGGGCGCTCGGCCTCGACGGCGAGTTCTTCTTGCATTGGCGCTGGGTGAACGTGCAGTCCGAGGTGATCTGGCGCTCGGTCGACTACCAGGACATCGCGGTGTCCGACTACGTGCAGCGCGGGTGGTACGCCCAGATGGGCACGTTCGTGGCGGGTGTCCCGTGGTTCCAGGACCACGTCGCGCTGATGGGGCGGGTCGAGCAAGGCGACAGCCTGTTCGCGGCGGGGGTGCCGGCCGCCGGCCCCACCGACCCGACCCAGGCGTCGCGCTCGGTCGCGTTCGGTGGTGGGCTGTACGCCGGCCGCCCCTGGTACACGGACGTGTCGGACCTGCGGCTGGTGGTCACCTACACCCTCAAGGAAGAGCTCGAGGGCTTCCCCATCGACGACGATCGGTTCGACGCGCTCGTCAGCATGACGTTCTGAGGAGATCCCGTGCGCCTCGTTCTGCTGCCCGTCCCGCTCATCGCCTTGGTCGGCTGCGACTTCTACCCCGAGGCCGACGAGCTGCCGTCGGTGCCGTACCTCGACTGCAACCCGGCGATCGGGGTGCCGGCGATCTCCGGGGGGCCGTCGGACGTGCCTGCGGACGCGCACGCCGAGTCCTACGGCGCGTCGCCGTTCCCGGTGCGGGTCCGCTACAATTGGCCGAGTTACGACCCCAGCAAGTCGGCGGCGTTCTTGTGGTCGACCGACGTCGACACCCTCGCGTCGTCCATCGAGTACGGGGTGGGCGACGCGCTGGATCGTACGTTCGAGGGCGCGAGCTTCCGGTTCGGGGGAGGGGAGGACGGAGAGGGCGACCACCGCGTGCACGAGGTGCGTTTGTGTGGCCTGCTGGAGCCGGGCACCACGTACAGCTACCGGGTGGGGGGGCCCGAGGCGTGGTCGCAGACCTACCAGTTCACCACCCCCCAGGCCCCCGGGACGTTCGACGCGTTCCGGGTGGCGATCAGCGGCGACGCGCGCGGGTCGTACGAGTCGTGGGGCACGATCGTCGCCGCGATGGATGCGTTCGACCCCGACTTCTTCATGTTCTCCGGCGACATGGTCGATCTCGGGCCGGACCAGGGGGAGTGGGACGCGTTCTTCGACGCCGCGGGCGACGTGTTCGCGCGGCGGCCGTTGTTGCCCGCCCATGGCAACCACGAGTTCTTGGCGGTCAACTACTTCGCGCAGTTCGCCCTGCCCGGCAACGAGGAGTGGTACAACATCCGCTTCGGCGACTTGTCGATGGTGAGCCTGAACGACACGGTACGCGACTTCGACCACGTGGAGTTCGACGCGGTCGCCTTGATGAACCAGGCGTTCGGGGAGAACCCGAGCGGGTGGAAGGTGGCGATGCACCACCAGCCGATCTACAGCACCTGCACCACGCACGGCTCGTACGAGGGGCTGCGCGAGGTCTGGGAGCCCGCGTTCGACGCGCACGAGGTGCACCTAGTCTTCGCAGGTCACAACCACATCTACGAGCGGTCGGTGCCGATCCGCGCGGGTGAGCAGGTCCCGGTGGAAGACGGCACGATCTACGTCGTGTCGGGGGGCGCGGGGGCGCCGCTGTACGAAGAGAGCGACGCGGAGTGGTTCGGGGACGTCGCGAACCCGGTGGAGCACTTCGTGATCGCGGACTTCACGGCGACCGAGGCGACGTTGACGGCCTACGATCTCGCCGGGAACGTGATCGACACATTCGTGGTCCCTCGGTAGTCGCGGGTCGGGCTGCGGGTGGGGGCGCGCGCCGTTTCCCCGCGTCTGTGCGGTCGAGCGCGGCCCGGACAATTGCGGTGTACGGCTTGTCATCGCGACAAGCCTCGCGAGGTGCGGGTGCGAGCCGGGTTGGGCGGGGTGGAACGCCGCGTCCGGCGGACTGAACGTCCGCGGTCCGGCGGACTGAACGTCCGCGCTCCGGAGTCACGGCGACCGCGGCAAGCCTCGCGAGGTGCGGGCGCGAGCCGGGTTGGGCGGGGTGGAACGCCGCGTCCGGCGGACTGAAAGTCCACGCTCCGGAGTCACGGCGACCGGGCAAGCCTCGCGAGGTGCGGACGCGAGCCGGGTTGGGCGGGGTGGGACGCCGCGTCCGGCGGACTGAAAGTCCGCGCTCCGGAGTCACGGCGACCGCGACACGCCTCGTCCAGGAGCTGCACCGCCTTCGGGTTGGAGGGCAGTCGAGCTTCACCACTGCCTGCACGGTCTCGCGGCCGCGCGGGGTCGTGCGGCGGTCGTCGTGTCGGTCCCATTCACGTGACCGACACCTTCGTGGCCCTCGGCAGTCACCCCTTCGACGCGACCCAGATGCCGAGCGCGCCGGTGAGCGCACCACACGCCCACCCGGCAGTGAGCAGCGCCCACGCGGCGCGCCGCCCCTCCAACGTCTGACCCGCAGCCCGCACCACGACCGCCCCGGCGATCACGAGCGCGACCGCCATCACCGCGAGGTGCTCCTTGGTCTCGAACGCGGCAGCCGCGGCCGGCGCGCTCGCGAGCAGGCCGCCTTTGACCTCGCCGCGGTAGCTCGGGTACAGCAGCAGGCCCGCCACGAACGGGGCGCTGAGCAACAGCGCGGCGAGGTCGGTCGTCCATTTCGTCCCGCGGGTGACCGCGCGGCGGGTGCGCAGCGTGATCACCGGGTGCAACAGGACGGCGAGCGCGAGCACCGCGAGGTGGCCATGCAAACGCTCCGCGAGCGCGTAGTCGATCATGGCACCGCCACCATCAGCAACGCCGCGGGCACCACGACCAGCAGCACCAGCGCCGGCACGCGGCCGAGCACCCGGACCGCCGCGGCGTCGTCGATGGCCAGTCCGGCGCCGACCCCGACGACGACGCCGTGCAGCAGCGCCAGCGCCGCCCGATAGAAGTAGGGGATGTGCTCGTTGGCGAGCACCATCCGAGCGTCTACCTCCCCCCCGTACGCCGACCCGAGGCGCTGCGCCGCGTACGAGACACAGACGGCCACCGCCCCCACCGCGAACGCCGCCGCGACGCGGGTCACGCCGCCCACCGTCGCACGCGGGGACACTCGGGGTCGGGGGCGAGGGAGTCCCCGGTGAGGTGCTCGGCGACGATCCGACACCCCCCTCTGCAGATCGCCCGCGCCTCACACGACGCGCACGGCTCGGGGGGCGCGGCGGCGCGGTCCCGCCACGCGCGCAGCGTGGGGTCGTCGCGCCACCCCTCGGCGACCGACGCGGCGGCGTGGCCCACGGCGAACGAGCACGGCGCGAGCCGCCCCTCGGTGTCGACGGCGAGCAGGCTGTGGCCCCCCGGGCACCCCCGCACGCCCAGGCGCGCGAGGGCCTCGACCGGCGGACCGTGCGCGACGAGGAACGGCACCAGCGCGCAGTCGAACCGCACCGCCAGACCACGCTGCTCGAAGTCGAGGGCCAACGGCAACAACTCCAGCATGCGCTCGGGGTCGACCACGAGGTCGGCGTAGGCGGCGGCCCCGCGTCCCGACGGCTTGAGGCGGAGCCACGTCCAGTCCGTGACCCCACGCGCGGCCAACGCGTGGGCGAGGTCCGGCAGGTGGTCGAGGTTCTTCGAGCAGATCACCGTGTTGACGCCGACGCGGGCGCCCGCCGCGCGCAGGGTGTCGATCGCGGCGAGCGCGACGGCGGCGCCGTCCCAGCCGCGCACCGCCTCGTAGTAGGGACCCAGCCCGTCGAGCGAGACGTTGATCTGCCCGCACACCGCGGCGAGCCGCGCCGCCAGCGCGGCGGTCAGCCCGACGCCGCTGGTGGTCACGTTGGGGACGAGGCCGAGCCGCCGCGCCGTGGCCGCGAGCTCGACGAGATCGGCCCGCGCGAGCGCTTCACCCCCTCCGAACGCCACCTCGAAGACGCCGGCGCTGGCGAGCTGCTCGAGCACGGCCTCGATGCCCTTCGGGTCGCCGGGCGCGACCTCCGGGCCGGCGTCGAGGTAACAAGCCGTACATCGCACGGGGCATCGCGCGGTGACCGCGACGTGGACCTCGGTGGGGGCGGTGAGCGCGCCGGGCACCGGCGCCCCGCGCCACGGCGCGCCGACGCGGTCGGCGACGGCTTCGTCGACGTGCAGCAGGGCCGGTGGTTCGGTCATCGCGACGATCGCGCCGCCGACCTCCCGTCGCGCGCGGACGGTCGAGGGGCGAACGAAGAACGAGACGGCCTGCGGCGGGTCCGGGGGGCCACCCTCGGGCGCGTCGGGCGCGCGAGGCTTGCCGTCGAGTCGCGCGAAGAAGCGGTCTGCCCAGGCGTTCACGACGACCGCGCACCCGACGACGCTCAGCAAAGCGAGGCCGACGACGCTGCCCGCCGACGAGCAGTTGGGCGTGTGCCCGCGTTGCACCGAACGAATGGCGGTCACATCCCCAGCCACGCGAGCTCCCCACGCCACCACCACGTCAGGTAGCACGCCGCCAGCGTGGCGCCCGCGGCGGCGATCCGGAGCGGGGCGCGCCCGCGCGACGCCCCACCGAGCGCGCGCGCCGCGATCAGGTGGACGACCGCGAACGCGGCGAACAACCAGGGCACGCTCGCGCCGCTGCCCGGGGCCCACGCCTCGGCGACCCCCCAGGCGCCTCCCGCCATGACCCCGAGCGGGACGAGGCCCCACGGCGCGCCCGACTGGCCCCGCCACGCGAACGGAGCGAGGGCCACCAGCGAGGCCAGGAGCGCGCACCCTGCGAGGTAGGCCCCCAACGTACGGCGTTGTTCCATCGCGATCGCGTCTACCGGGGAGGGGCGGGCCGCGCTCGGGGCGGTCGGCACCCGCACCGCCGCCTCGACCGCGCGCGCCTCGTCGACCCGCCCGAGGCGGGCGAGCGCCTCGGAGCGGCGCAGGATCAGGCGGTCGCGCACCGCCGACTCCGCCGTCCCCGAGGGGTGCGTGGCGAGGGCCTCGGGCGGCCAGACGGCCTCGCTCGCGGCGAGCGCGCCCGCGAAGTCGCCCCGCCGTGAGGCGGCGTCCATGAGCCAGAGGGTGGCTTCTACCCTGGTGGTCGGTGACAGTCCGTCGCGCACGACGAGCGCCTCGACCCGCGCCTCGCGTGACGGATCGTCGGGGGTGCGCCGGGCCTGCTCGAGCTCGGACCAGCCGGCGAAGGTCCCGTCGGCGTCGGCGCGCGCGGCGTAGTGGTCGGCGCGATCGGCGCACCACCCGGCGCGAGGCCCAGGCTCGGACGCGCACGCCGCGCACGCCGCGAACGCGACGTCGCTGCGGCCGGCGCGGTCGGCGTCTCGGCACGCCTCGTCCCCGCTGGCGAACGCGGTGCGGTGAAGGAGCAACAACACCTGGAGCATGCGGCCGCTTATCCGGTCCGCGGGGCGGGCTGCGCCGCCGCGAAGTAGGCTCGTCGCCGCTGGGGGTACGATGCGGCGCTGGATCGTCGTGGGCGCGCTCGGGGTGGTCGGGTGCGGGGCGAGCAAGGACTCAGCGGGACCTTCGGCGTTCCGGGTGGCCCTCACCGCCGATTGGCACATCATCGACGCGTTCTACACCTGCTGCGAGTCGAACGACCTCGACACGAAGTCGTTGCAGGAGTCCGAGCGCCGGCTGACGGAGGCTCGGGCGTCCATCCTCGCGCTGGACCCTCCGGTGGAGGCGGTGTTCGTCGCCGGCGACGTCATCCACGAGTACCCGTCGGCGGATCGGGCGTTCTTCGACAGCAACACGACGGCGTTCGACACCGTCGTGGGCCTGCGGGACGGGTTCGGGGTCCCGGTCTACCTCGGGTTGGGCAACCACGACTATTCGACGCCCGAGGTGTCCCGGGAGACCACCCACGAGCTCGCCAAGGCGAAGTGGGGGATCGACCCCTATTACGCCGTCGACTTGCACGGGTGGCGGTTCCTGATGCTCGACAACCAGCTCGGGCCCACCTGGGACGCGACCGACCCGCTGTACAACGACGACGTGGGATCGTTCGGCCCGGAGCAGCTCGCGTGGGTCGACGCGCAGCTCGCGGATGGGCTGCCGAGCGTGTTGTTCATGCACAACCCCCCGGTGTTGTTGCAGGTCGCGGAGGACCCGTCGGGGCCGTACGCCGACCTGTTCGTGGTGTTGGAGGCGCACCCGAACGTGCAGGCGGTGTTCACGGGGCACATGCACCTGTGGATGGACTGGACGTCGGTGTGGCCCGGGTACGGCCTCGCGGCCACCCGATACGATCCCCGCAACTACCTGGTGATGGAGATCGACCCTGCCGCGGGCACGTGGGAGATCCCGCAGCTCGACGAGGTGGAGATCGGTTCGTATTGGTACGACGGGGTGGAGCCGCTGTGAGGGCGTGGCTGCTGCTGGCCTGCGCCGCGGGGTCTTCGTCCTCGGGTTGGCCGGTGGTGCCGGGGGGAGAGGTTGTATCGGACGCTCCCCAGGCGTTGGTGGTGGTCTACCCGCCCGGGGCCCCGGCGGGCCCGCTGGCGCAGGAGTGGCGCGCGGCGTTGCTGGCCGACGGGTGGGTGGTGGGCCCGGTGGACGCGGCGGCGGCGGCCCCGTGGGCGCTGATGGGGCCGGGTCCGGACGGGCGGTCCCGGCGGTTGACGGTGTCCCCGTTACCCGACCGCGTCGTGGTCAGCGTGGTTGTGGTGCACGCCGAGGAGGTCAGCGCCGCGTCGGCACCCTGAACAGGAGGTACAGCGTGACCGATGCGGCACAGACCGCCAAGAACGCCGCCGAGCCGAACCAGGGCGCCGTCGGCCCGAGCCGCCCGTACATCACGAGCCCCGAGCTCGTGATCGTCACCCAGAGCACGGCGAGGGTGACCCCCTTGGACCGCGCCGACAGCCCCCGCCCGTCTTGCCAGTCGCGGATGAACGCGCCGAGCACGCGGTGCCCCAAGATCCAGGCGTGCAGCCGTGGGGAGCTGCGCACGAAGCACGCCGCCGCCAGCAACAAGAACGGCGTGGTCGGCAGCAGGGGCAAGAAGATGCCGAGCACGCCGAGCCCGACGGACACGAGGCCCACCGTCACGAGCAGCAGTCTGCGGAGCCGTTCCAAGGGCTGCCCTATAACGTACGGTCCTACCCGAGCACGGGCCTCGCTCAGCTCGGCCGTCAGCTATCGGCCGTCAGCCGTCAGCTTCCGATGAAGCGCCGTGAGCGTCTTCTTCACCTCGACGACCGTTGCGTGAAGGTCGTCGTGGGTCGGCCGGGTGAGGTACGCCATGTTCGTTGGGATCGAGGCGGCTGACCTTCGCAATTGTGCTGTCAGTCCGTACCGTTCATCGGACGGAAACGCTTGGGTCGTACGGTAGACCTCGAGCGCAAGCCGATCCCGCCTTCTGCCACACGGCCAGATCCTGACGTCCCGCACGTCGCCTCCCGCCGGAGCTGAGGCTGATACCTGATTGCTGATTGCTCCGACCTTTCTCGGCTAAGTGATCGGCATTGCCTCTAGCCCGTGGCGCGCCAGCCACGCGCCGTCGAACAGCTTCGACCGGTACCGATCCCACGAGTCGGCGAGGATCGCGACGATGGGCCCGTCTCCGGGGACCTCGTGCGCGATGCGGAGCGCCGCCGCCACCGCGGTGCCGGACGAACCCCCGACCAGGAGACCCTCCTCGCGCACGAGGCGATGGGCCATCGCGAAGCTGTCGGCGTCGCTCACCGTGACGGCGCGGTGCACCACCGACGGGTCGAAGTTGGCGGCGATCACGCTCATGCCGATGCCCTCGACGAGGTACGACCCGTCGGGCCCCAACGCGCCGCGCTCGACGAGCCCCGCGAGCCGGCTCCCGGCAGGATCCGCCAGGACGACCGTGGTCGGGGCGCCGCGCGCGCGTAGGAACCGGCCGATCCCGGTGAGGGTGCCCCCGGTCCCCGCCCCCGCGACCACCGCCGCGAGCGCCCCACCCGTCTGATCCCACAGCTCGGGGCCCGTGGCAGTTTCATGGATGGCCGGGTTCGCCGGGTTGTTGAACTGATCGGTCAGGAACGCCCCCGGCCGCTCCCGCGCGAGCCGCCGCGCGACCTCCTGGAAGTTGCGGGGGTCGCCCGGCGGGGCGTTCTCGGTGACGACCACCTCGGCGCCCGCGGCCCGCAACGCCCGCCGCTTGTCCTCCGACATCTTCTCCGGGAGCACACAGATCAGCCGATAGCCGCGCACCGCGGCGACCAGCGCGAGCCCGAGCCCGGTGTTGCCCGCCGTGGCCTCGACGAGGGTGCCGCCGGGCGCGAGCAGGCCGCGCCGCTCGGCGTCGTCGACGATCGCGAGCGCGATGCGATCCTTGATCGAGCCTCCCGGGTTGAGGTGCTCACACTTCGCGAGCAGCGGGCGCCCGAGGCCGTGACCGATCCGGTCGAGCGGGACGAGGGGGGTCCCCCCGATGTGGTCGAGGATCGAGCCCATCAGCGCGTCTCCACGACGAAACCTGGGAACGAACTGGCGTCTCCCGCCCCCTCGTCAGCGAACCACCCCTGGTCCCACTCGGCGATGAACCAGCGCCCGGCCGTAAGGTCGAGGGTGATCAGCGACGCGTCGTAGGCGAGGCGCCGCTCGGAGACGGCGATCGGGGGCTCCGAGGTCTCCTTCCACTCCCCGGCCTCCCACACCGACCGGTGGGCGCAGTCGTCGCTGTCGAGGCGGAACGCCCGCAGCTCGCCCTCCTTACGACGGAACATCGACACGACCCCGGCCGGCCGGTCGTTGCCAGCCGCGCCCGCGGGCACGCAGAACGCCTTGGTTCGGGGCGGCCCGTCCGCGGCGACCCGCGTGACCCCGGCGCGCGCCGCCGGCACGAACCGGTGCCCGTCGAGCAGGTAGGACCCGTCGCCGGTCGGGAGCGCGATCAGACGGGTCGGTCCGAGCGTGACCGGGCCGTCGAGGGTGACCGGCGCGACGGCGTCGAGGTACCCGGGCGCCGACACGGTGACGTCGTAGGCTCCCGCCGCGCATGGTAGGTAGAACGTTCCGTCCGCAGCGGTGACCCCCACGCACACCGTGGACAGCGCCAGCGTGGCGCCCGCGACCGGACGGCCCTCTCCGTCCGTCACGGCGCCGCTCAGGCTCGGGCCCGCGCACGCGACGAGCCAGGCCACGACGGCGCGCATCAGCCGGGGTGCACGTGGTCGATCTTGTCCCACGGGATCCAGACGACGACGTCGGTGGCGCCGAGCGCGCGGCCGCGGCCGTCGTACGCGCGGGTGAGGCGGACCACAACGTGGGTGGCGTGCTGCTCGAGCAGCTCGACGACCGCGATCATGGTGCCCGGCGGCACGTGCTGGCCGAGCCCGGCTTCTTGCGCTTGCGCGACGAGCCCGGTAGCGACCGGCGGCGTGAAGAGGGCGGTGCGAAGGTACAAGGTGGCGTGATCAGCCATGACGACCCCGGACGTGACGGTGCCTGGGGTATACCACGGAGGCGCGGGAGACGGAGATGGGCATGGTCGTGCTGTTCTTGCTGGGGTGCGTGGCGCAGGACCGCTATGACGCGGTCGCCGCCGAGCGTGACGGGCTCGCAGAGCGGGTGGCCACGCTCGAGCGAACGGCGTTGGACCTGCGCTCCGAGCGCGACCGCGCCCGCAAGGAGGCGGCAGACGCGATCGCGGCGTCGACGGCCGCCGTCGCCCGCGCGCGCGCCGTCGAAGCCGAGGCCACCCGGGCGCTGCTCGGGCTCGGCCCCGAACAAGCGCTCTCCGCCGTCATCGAGACGCGCCTCGGCGCGATCACCTGCGCCCTGTGGCCCGATCAGGCGCCCCGCACCGTGCGGACCTTCGTCGGCCTGGCCGAAGGGTCGCTCGAATGGACGGATCCGCGCACCGAGGTGCGGCGTCGAGACCCGCTGTACTCGGGCACGGTGTTCCACCGTGTCTTGCCGGGCTTCATGATTCAAGGCGGGGATCCGCGCGGTGACGGCATGGGGGGGCCCGGGTTCACGATCCCGGACGAGATCGTCGACGGCGGCGTGTTCGACCGGCCCGGCTTGCTCGCGATGGCCAACAGCGGCCCGAACACGAACGGCAGTCAGTTCTTCGTCACGTCCGCCCCGGCGCACCAGATCGACGGCAAGCACACCATCTTCGGCTCATGCGACACCGAGGTGGTCGAGCAGGTGATGGCGGAGCCGCTCGAGCGTGCCCGCGAGAACCCGCGCGAGACGTCGCGGCCGCGCGATCCCGTGCGCATCGACCGGATTCGCATCGTTCGTGGCTGATTTTGGCCTCAGGCGTTGTGCCGTCGGGGTCGGTCCGGTAAGGTGCGCCCGTTCCACGGGCGGAGGGCCGCCCGGTCCCATGCTCGTCCGGGAGTCGTCATGATGGTGCGTATGTCTGGCTTGTTCGTGGCCGCGTTGCTGTTCGTCTCCGTCGGGTGCGAGCCGGCCCCGCCGCCGAAGCCGGAGAGCACGTGCGGGTTGTCGATGGACGGCCTCGCGGGCAAGCAGTTCGCGATGTTCGAGGCCATGCCCGACCGCACGAACCGCGTCAACCCGAGCGCACGCGGCCAGTTCTTCGAAGAAGGCGGCCAGCTCAAGGTCCGGTACAACGTCAAGAGCCTGGGCGACGTCTACACCTACCAGTGCAAGAAGATCCGCGACGGCAAGGAGTGGTTCTGCGCTGAGGAGCCGAAGATCCAGGACTGGTGTCAGGCGCTCGAGGTCCATCAGGAGGGGAGCTGCACCCCCGAGAAGCTCAAGGAGCTGGGCGCGGGCGACGTTCCGGACGACAAGATCGCGGCCGGCATCACCGCCGCCAAGGAGGTCGTCGCCAAGTACCGCGGGCAGCCGACCTGGAAGCAGTTCGAGCTGAACAACAACAACCTCGGGAACAAGCTGCAAGGCCAGCTCTACGCGTCGGTCAACGAGAAGCGCTGCCAGCTCTCGGTGTCCGACATGTACATGACGATCTACAACGGCGCGAAGAAGGAAGACTCGAACCCGGTCGGCACGAACGCGTTCGTCGAGCTCGAGGGCGACTGGTTGTGGGAGCACTGCGACGAAGGGCGCTCCCTCGTCGACAGCGCCACGCCCGAGAAGGTCGCGCCGGAGCTGGTGCCGCCCGCGAACCAGCGCGTGCACGAGCTCGGCAAGGAGATCTTCTACAACTGGTACGGCGAAGCGGCGGCCAAGGCTGAGCCGGGCTGCACCTACAGCTTCGACGCGTACGCCCAGTGGCAGCCGGTGTCGAAGGACAACGCGGTCACGGTGGACGGCGAGGTGGTCAAGTGGGCGGGCAGCCACACGTTCACCGACGTCAAGCCGCTCGAGCTGATCAACCCGATGCAGCCGATGGGTGTGTACACGATGGTGCGCTACAAGTCGTGTAACGGTGGTCCGAAGGCCAAGATCGACGCGATCTGCAACGTCGCGAAGATCATGGCCCCGTAGTCGGGGCGCGACGGATCCCTCGCGACCGCGCGGCCCTTGACTGAACCTGTGTTCAGCCCTATGGGGCCTCGTGCCGTACGCAGAGCTGCTCGCCCGCACCAGCTTGTCGTTGCTCGAGGGCGCGTCCCACCCCGATGAGATGGTGGCGCGCGCGGTCGAGGCGGGCGTGTCGCACCTGGGCGTCGTCGACCGAGACGCGGTGTACGGCGTCGTTCAGTGCCACGAAGCGGCCAAGGCGGCGGGCCTCCCGCTGATCCTCGGCGCGACGATCACGGTCGAGGAGCACCCGCCGGTCGCGCTGCTGGTCGAGTCGGCGGCCGGCTGGGCGTCGTTGTGCCGCTTGCTCACGAGCGCGCGGCAGCCGGAGGTCAAGGGGTTCGCGCGGTCGTCGGTGCGGCGCGTCGCCGAGGCGTGCGATGGGCTCACCGCCGTGCTGAAGTACGGTTGGACGCCCGATGCGGCGGCCCCGCTCGCTGAGGCGTTCCGGGGGCGGCTGGTGCTGGCGGCGTCGCGGTCGCTCGCGCCGGCGGACCGCGTGCGCACCGCGTGGGCCGAGGCGGTGGGCGGCGCGCTCGCCGTGCCGGTGATCGCCAGCAACGATCCGCTGTACGCGCTGCCGCGTCGCCAGCGCGTCGCGGACGTCCTGTCGTGCATTCGGCGGCGCACCACGCTGGCGGCGTCGGGGCGGGCAGTCGCGGCCAACGCCGAGCGGCACCTGCTCGACGAGCCGGCGTTCCGCGAGCGGTTTCGGGAACGGCCCGCCTGGGTGGACGCCGCGTCCGAGGTCGCGTCGCGCTGCGCGTTCAGCCTCGACCAGATCCAGTACCTCTACCCGCGGGAGGTCGTCCCCGACGGGTGGACGCCGATGACGTGGCTGACCTGGCTGGTGGATGAGGGGCTCGTCGAGCGGTACGGCCCCGACGTGCCCGCCACCGTGCGCGCCCAGGTGGCGCACGAGCTGTCCGTCATCGAAGACATGCAGTTCCCCGCGTACTTCTTGACGGTGTACGACGCGGTGCGGTTCGCCCGGGAGCGCGGCATCTTGTGCCAAGGGCGGGGCTCGGCCGCCAACTCGGCGGTGTGCTACGCGCTCGGCATCACGGCCGTCGATCCGTCTCGATCGAGCTTGTTGTTCGAGCGGTTCTTGTCGAAGGAGCGCGGCGAGCCGCCCGACATCGACGTCGACTTCGAGCACGAGCGACGCGAGGAGGTGCTGCAGTACGTCTACGATCGCTACGGACGCGATCGCGCCGGCATGATCAACGAGGTGATCTCGTGGCGGCGCCGGTCGGCGGTGCGTGAGGTCGGCAAGGTCATGGGCCTCGGGCTCGATCAGGTCGATCGGCTCGCGCGGTCGGTCGACCGGTGGAGCGCCGGGGCGGAGGCCAAGGTTGAAGATCTCATCCGAGAAGCTGGTGTTGATCCCAATGATCGAGCGGTTCGGCTCACGCTCGACCTCGCCGAGGAGCTGGAGGGCTTCCCGCGCCACCTGTCGATCCACGTCGGAGGCTTCACGATCAGCGACGGCCCGCTCATCGATCTCGTCCCGATCGAGCCGGCGGCGATGGCGGACCGCACCGTGCTGCAATGGGACAAGTACGACGTCGACGCCCTGAACCTCGTGAAGGTCGACCTGCTGTCGCTCGGCATGCTCACCGCGATCCGGAAGGCGTTCGATCTGGTGCGCGGGTTCGACGGGACCGCGCTCGGGTTGGCGTCGATCCCGGCCGAAGATCCTGGTGTCTACGACATGTTCTGCGCGGCGGACACCATCGGAGTTTTCCAGATCGATTCGCGCGCGCAGCAGTCGATGCTGCCGCGCCTGCGCCCGCGCTGCTTCTACGACCTCGTGATCGAGGTCGCGATCGTGCGCCCCGGCCCGATCCAAGGCGGCATGGTGCACCCGTACCTGCGGCGGCGGAAGGGCGACGACCCGGTCACCTACGCACACCCGGCGCTCGAGCCGATCCTCGAGCGCACCCTCGGCGTCCCGCTGTTCCAGGAGCAGGTGATGGCGATGGCGGTGGCGGTCGGCGGGTTCTCACCCGGCGAAGCCGATCAGCTCCGTCGCGCGATGGGCGCGTGGCGAAAGCGCGGCAAGCTCGACGTGCTCGGTCGACGGCTCGTCGCTGGGATGATCGAGCGCGGCATCGCGCCGGCGTACGCCGAGGCGGTGTTCCAGCAGATCCTGGGGTTCGGCGAGTACGGCTTCCCGGAGTCCCACGCGGCGAGCTTCGCGCTGCTGGTCTACGTGTCGGGGTGGCTCAAGCGGTACCACCCGGCCGCGTTCGCGGCGGCGCTCGTGAATTCTCAGCCGATGGGCTTCTACAGCCCGCGCGCGCTGCTCGACGACGCCGCGCGGCACGGGGTGGCGCTCGCGCCGCCGTGCGTGGTCGTGAGCGGGTGGGACTGCGCGCTCGAGCCCGACGCGGCGGGGCGGCCAGCGATCCGGGTGGGTCTGCGCCTCGTGCGGGGGCTGCCCGAGGCCGCCGTCGAGCGGCTGATCGCGGCGCGCGCCCAGCGGCCGTTCTCTGACCTCGCCGACCTCGTGCACCGGGCGGACCTGTCCCGCGGGGAGGCGCGTGCGCTCGCCGAGTCGGGGGCGTTCGCGAAGCTCGAGCCGGACCGTCGAAAGGCGACCTGGATCATCCACGGCTTGTGGTCGGGCAGCTTGTTCGCGGGTCTTGGCCGCCCGGACGACCACCCGGATCTGCCCGCTGAGTCGGCGTGGGACGGCCTCGCGACGGATTACCGCGCGACCGGCATGTCGTTGCGCGCGCACCCGATGGCGTTGGTGCGGCCTGGGCTCCGCGAGCCCGGCGTGTCGACGGTGATGGAGGTGAAGGAGCGCGTCGGCGGCGACGCGGTGCGGATCGTCGGCATGGTGATGAACCGCCAGCGGCCCGGCACGGCGAACGGCGTGGTCTTCATGACGCTCGAGGACGAGACCGGTTTGATCAACCTGATCATCTGGCCGAAGACCTGGGCGCGTGATCGGCTGATCGCGCGAAACGACAGCTTCCTCGGTATCGACGGGCACCTGCAGCGCGAAGACGGCGCGGTCAGCGTGCTGGTCGACCGGTTCTTCGCCGTCGACGCCGCCCGCGCGCTCGCCGTCCCGTCGCGTGACTTCCACTAGCACTAGCGGGCGAACGGTCGGATCCGGCGATGCGCACGCGCGGGCTCATTTGGGTGTGGGCCGCGCCTGCAAAGTGAAGTATAGTGCCCACGCTCAGGCGGGGGCAGGCCTCCCCGCGGTCGGAGAACTAGGATGAACGTCCGTAATTTCAGCTTCCTCCTGATCGGCTTGGCGGCCTGCGGGTCGAAGGGCGACGACACGGCGAGCTCTGCCGCCACCGACCCGTCGTTCGTGTTCGACATCGACCCGCCGGCGGTCGACACCGGTTGGCCGGTCATCGGCGATGCGGACACGGACACCGACACGGACACGGACACGGACACCGATACGGACACGGACACCGACACCGATACGGACACCGATACGGACACCGACACCGATACGGGGAAGGACACCGGTACGGATACGGGCACCGATACGGACACGTCGCCGCCGGCGCTTACGTTCGCCGACGTCGCCCCCATCTTCACGGCGAATTGCGTCGGCTGCCATGGCGGAAAGAAGCCGGACGAGGGCCTCAACCTCGAAGCGGCCGTCGCTTACGCCAACATCGTCGACGTGTTGTCCGGCCAGTCGCCGCTCGACTTCATCGAGCCTGGGTCGAGCGCGGACTCGTACCTGTACCGCAAGGTCGAGGGCACGCAGGTCGACGCCGGCGGGTCCGGCTCGCGTATGCCGCGCGGGATGCCGCCGCTTAGCGCCGATGACCTCGCGACGGTCGCCGCCTGGATCAACGACGGCGCGTTGCCGTAGGGCGCGATTCATCGCGTCCGGCCCCGTCGGAGGCTCCGAACCAGCGTCGTTGCGGCATCGTAGGGGCGCGATTCGTCGCGTCCGGCCCCGTCGGAGGCTCCGAACCAGCGTCGTTGCGGCCTCGTAGGGGCGCGATCCATCGCGCCCGGCCCCGTCGGAGGCCCCGACGAATGCGAACCGTCGACCGGCCCCGGCCCGATCGCGGGTTCGCCTATCGCCTCATGGCCTCGTAGGGGCGCGATTCATCGCGCCCGGCCCCGTCGGAGGCCCCGACGACAGGCAACGGATCGTGGCGTCGCTCTTGAACGACCCGTCGACCGGCCCCCGCGCGGCGCCGACGACCCTCGCACGGGGTTCGTCAGGGCACGTCGGTGCGATCGAGCTTGGCCTTCGCCCCGAGCAGCCCGACGACCGTGAAGATCGCGAGCACCACAAAGCCCTCCCACACCCACGCCCCTTCGATGCCTTGGAACGGCGCCGGCTCGGCGGGGCGGTAGCCCTTCCACACGCCGAACGCGGCGTAGGGCGTCCACGGCCAGATCTGGGCCGCCATCTTGAGGAACGCCGGCGTCTCCTCGAGGCCCAGGTTCTCCGACGCCATCGCGAGGCCCCACACCCCGAGGCCCACGAACCGGTCGAGCACGGTGAGCAACAACCCGCCGCCGACCACCGCCGGGACCGACTGAAGCACGATCGACGCCAACAGCGCCAGCGCGAGCAAGCCGGCGTCCGCGGCCAGGCTCGCCGCGTAGCCGGGCAGCGGGACCATCCAGTCCCCGTCGACGCCGAGCAGCGCCGCCCCTGACGCCGCCGAGGCGACGAGCGTGAGGCCGAGCGACGCGGCGTCCCACAAGACGAGGCTGAGCCACTTCGCCAGCAGCACCGCGTCGCGTCGCACGGGTCGAACCAGGTCCTCCCGCAGGGTGCGCGCGTTCAGCTCGCCCGCCAGTGAGCTCGCGGCGAGCACCAACAGCACCGCTTGGAGGATGTGCAGGTTGCGCAGCTCGAGCGCCCACGCGACGCCGCCCGCCCCGTGGTACGGAAGCATCGACTGGAGGTTCTCGCCGTTGACCTCCAATCCGCCGCCCACCGAGCGCAAGAGCGCGGGGGCCAGCACGCCGATGACGACGGACAGCACGAGCCCGAGCCGGGCCGACGAACGCGAGAACAGCTTTCGAAACTCGGCTTGCACCAGCAGCGCGATCATCGGGTCACCTCGAGGAACACTTCTTCCAGGTCGCGGCGGAGCGGCACGATCGCGTCGATTGGGACGTTGGCCCGGACCAAGGCGGCGGTGAGCCCCGGCAGGTCCAGGCCAGGGTGGAGCACCCGAATCCGGCCTTCGGCCCCCATGCCTGCGAGCTCGACCCCGGCCATGCCGCGGAGCGCCGCCTCGAGCGCCGCCCGGTCCGGCGACCCGACGTCGACGATGGGGGCGGCGCCGCCCGCGGCGAGCAGGCTCGCGACCGACCCCTCCGCGCGCAGCCGGCCGTCCTGCAGGATGCCGACCCGGTTGCAGATCTGCTGCACCTCGGCGAGCAGGTGCGACGAGATCACGATCGTGATCCGGTCGTTGAGCGCGAGCGAGCGAACCAGCTCGCGCACCTCGTGCATGCCGCGTGGGTCGAGGCCGTTGGTCGGCTCGTCCAGCACGAGCAGCTTGGGCCGCCCGAGCAGCGCGCGCGCGATGCCGAGGCGCTGCCGCATACCGAGCGAGTACGAGCCCGCCGGGTCCTTCGCGCGCTCCGTGAGGCCGACGCGCTCGAGCACACGCTGGATCTCCGCGTCCGCCTCGGCGCCGGACAGGGACGCGTACGCGGCGGCCTGGCGCAGGTTGTCCCGCCCGCTCATCCAGGCGTGGAAGCTCGGCGTCTCGACGATCGCGCCGACCTTCGCGAGGCGCTTCACCGGGTCCGTCTCGCCGAAGATCTCGACACGACCGGAGTCGTAGCGAATCAGCCCCAACATGCAGCGCAGCGCCGTGGTCTTTCCGGCGCCGTTCGGCCCGAGGAACCCGTACACGTCGCCGACGTTGACAGAGACGTCGAGCTCGGCGACCGCCTCCCGACGCCCGTAACGGCGTGTCAGTCCTTGCGTTCGCAGCGCGATCTCTGACGGTTCCAAAGCTTGGCCCTCGTTGTCGGTGCCCGGCGTCCCCGCCCGGGCGCCCGTTGTGCTAACGCGGCTTGTAGAATGTGCGCGGGGAGGCGGCCGTCCGCGGCGCGCCAGAGGAGGAACGATGACGAAGCTGCTGGTTGTGGTGGGCCTGCTCGGATTGGGCGCGGCGTGCGGGGCGGAGCCGTGCCAGGACTACGTCGACTACATGTGCGACTGCCACGGCGAAGACACGGGGTTCGACTGCGGCGAGCTGCAGCGGGTCTACGCCGACGCCGACGCGTCCGTTCAGCAGCAGTGCCAGCTCGAGCTGTCGGATCAGCAAGACCAGGACGAAGCCGACGGGGCCGCCTGCGCGCTCTGATCGTCCTGCCCTTCAGGCTGCTACTACTAGCCCTTGGACAAGCGGTCAGCAGTCAGCGGTCAGCGGTCAGCCCGGTCAAAGCCATGCATTGCTCAGCGGCAGTCGACCGGGTTGTTCGCGTTCAGGTGAAGGTCGGTTGAGTCACCATCGCGCCATTATCAAGCTGGAAGCTGATGGCTGAGGGCTGATGGCTCGGCCCTGCGCTTGTTTTTGGGACTAGCGCTCCTCGGCGCGGCCACGACGACCGTTCGCCCGCCGAATGAGCGCTACGAGGGGGGGTTAGCGCGTCCGGCCACAGTCCCGTGTGAGCCGGACGCACATGACAACCCGCGAGGATTGGAGCGGCGACGGCCTCGGGGGGCCTGTCCCGAGTGTTGCCGTTGTCCGTTCGTGGCACCGCTCACCGTTGTCTTATGCGACCTGTGCGGCGTGTCACGACTGCGTGGTGTGCGGAGTCGCACGCACCTTACGGCCGCCCCGCACACATGTTGCGATGGCGCACACATCCGGCTCGACAGATGGTCCTATGCCTATTATTAGGATACCAATCGACGACAAATCGTGACACTTGTGGTGCGGCGTCCGCCGGGTGACGTCAGGCGTCGACGTTGGGGGCACCGTGGCGCGGGTAGACGTGGTGGTGGCGGGCGCGGGGCCGGCGGGAGCGGCGCTCGCGCTCGTGCTCGCGCGTGCGGGCGTGTCGGTGGCGGTGTTCGAGCGCGCGCCGGACCTCGAGCGCGCGTTCCGGGGCGAGGGGCTGTTGCCGTCCGGCGTCGCCGCGCTGGCGCAGCTCGGGGTTTCGGTCGACGATCTGCCAGGGGTCACCGTCTCGTTCGCGCAGGTCGTGGCGGGCTTGCTCGAAGGGCGCGCGCGGATCCCGGAGCGGCAGGTGGTGCGCATGGTGCGTCAGCCGGCGCTGCTCGGGCGGCTGCTCGCTGAAGCGGAGTCCGCCGGCGCGACCGTGCGCTTCGGCGCGGCGGTCGATGACGTGCAGGTCGGGCCCGACGGGGTCGAGGCCGTGGTCTCCGGGGTGGGCCGGGTGGCGGCTCGGGTGGTCGTCGGCTGTGACGGTCGTGGTTCGCGCGTTCGTGCGGCGGTCGGGGCCCCGCTCGAGCGGTCGGATCCGTCGTTCGACCTCTTGTGGGTGCGGGTGGATCCAGGCGTCGCGCGGGACACGTTCGCGTACGTGCTCGGCGCGCCCGTCGCGGGGTTGTGCTACCCGTCGCCCGACGGAGGCGACCAGATCGGGCTCATCGCATCGAAGGAGACGCTGCGCGCGGTGCCGCCGGCCGACCGCCTCGCGTGGGCGCAGGAGCACGCGCCGCGCCACCTCGCCCGCCGCTTACGGGCGGCGAGCCGTCACTTCGGGCCGTCGTACTACGACGTGCGGGTGGGCCGCGCGGCGCGGTGGGGCGGGCCGGGTGTGCTGCTGCTCGGCGACGCCGCCCACCCGATGTCCCCGGTAGGGGGTCAGGGCATCAACATGGCGCTGCGTGACGCGATCGTGGCCGCCAACCACCTGCGGGTCGCGCTGCGCCGCCCCGGCCCGGTCGACGTCGCTGCGGCGGTTCAGGCGGAGCGAGAGCCTGAGATTCGGTGGATCCAAGCTGCGCAAGCGCGCGACGGGTCGTTGATCGTGAACACGCCGTCGGCGGCGAAGTGGCTGGCGCCGCTCGTGCTCTCCGCGCTGCCGCGCCTGCCTGCGGTGGGCCGCCGGAGGCTCTCGGACGGCCTCACGCCCGTCCGGCTCGACCGCTGATCCTCGGCGTCAGAAGATCGCGCTCGTCAGGATGAAGCTGAAGCACATCTCCTGGTCGGTGCGCTCGCCCCAGCCGACGTCGATCGGGGGATCGTAGATGAGATCGGGGTTCGACGTGGAGTTGTTCCACGTGCACTCCATCGTCAGGCGCTCGCCGGCGCCGAGCTCGTACGGCTCGACGAGCGTGTACGTGAGCTGGTTGTCGAAGTCGTACGCGTCGGACTGGACGAGGCACTCGTCGTTGAACGACGTCTCGGCCCACAGGTGGTACGCCCAGCCCAGCCGGTGCATGTGCGGGAAGACGGCGTAGATCGTGATGTCGACCGGGATGGAGAGCCCGAACGACGCCGAGTAGTCGTCGTCGCCGGCGGGGATCCAGAACTCGTACGGGCCCCACGGGTACATCTGGAGCTCGTCGTCGACCATCGGCGCCGTGCGGAATGCGTACCCGGACTGGTCGGTCACCGACTCCGTCGAGGCGAAGTAGTGCATCTGCAGCACCAGCACCTCGTCGGCGCCGACGCGGATGCCGGACCCCTCGGGCATCTCGAGGGGCAAGCCGCCGGGCGCCCACCCGTGCACCATGTCGGTCACCGCGCCGGCTTCGTCGAAGCAGTCGTACCCGTCGGCGCCAACCCAGCTCAGGTCGGCGCGCGAGCGGGTGAACAAGACGGTGTGGTGGACGATCGCGGCGGCGTCGACCTGGGGCGCGAGCGCGGTGATGTAGAAGTCTTCCGTGTGCCCTGGATCCAGCACGAAGCAGCGATACTCGTTGCCCGGCTCGTACGGGTTCGTGAACGACGGCACGTAGGGCGCCTGGATCGTGAGCACGAGGTCGGGGTCGGCGAGCTCGGTCTCGGGCGCGTCGGGTGCGGTGTAGGCGGTCTCGACGCCGACGGGCGTTCCGGCGGCTTGCCACGCGAGCAGCAGGTCGACGGCGTCATCGGGCGGGTTGAGCTGCGCAGACCCGAGGTAGTCGCGGCAGTCCGGGTCGGCGCTCGGCGGCGGCATGCGCCCGCCTTCCATCGCCGCGATCATGGCGGGCAGGAGATCGATCGTAGCGTCGACGTCGGTGAAGTCGCCGGGGCCCTGGCCACCGTCGAAGTGGCACCGGGTACACCACGACTCGAGGGCCGGCCGGACGTCGCCGTGCCAGGTGACCGCCGTCGTGTCGGTGTCGGTGTCCGAGTCGGTGTCGGTGTCGGTGTCCGAATCCGCGTCGGTGTCGGTGTCGGTGTCGGCGGCCGACGTGGCGGCCTGCGTGTCCTTGGCGTCGTCGCAGCCGACGGCGCCGATCAACACGAGCAACAGGGTGAGCAGCCGCATGAGGGCCTCCGTGGCATCGCACCCTAGCAGCGATCCAGCCGCTCGGCTGCCCTGTCCGGTCAAGGGCAGGTGGGGTCTCCGTCGCAGTCGTCGTCGTCGCAGTCGCGCTCACGATCGCCGTCGTTGTCGCGGGCGTCGTCGCAGACCTCCGGACACACCCCGGTCGGGTCGCACGACGGGTCCGCGCAGTCGATCAGGCCGTCGCTGTCGTTGTCGGCGCCGTCGTCGCACTGGTACTCGCACGTGCACACCGCGACGTCTTCGCAGTCGATCAGGCCGTTGCCGTCGTTGTCGATGCCGTCGTCGCAGTAGGGGCGCTCGGGGCAGGTGCCCTCGCAGTCGGGGTCGCGGCAGTCGATGAAGCCGTCCGCGTCGTTGTCTCGGAAGTCCGTGCAGTCCTCGGGGCACGCTCCGTCGCAGTCGCCGTCGAGGCAGTCGGCCCGCCCGTCTTTGTCGTCGTCGAGGCCGTTGTCGCAGTCCGACTCACACGCCGGGCAGTCGGGGTCTTCGCAGTCGACGAGGCCGTCGGCGTCGTTGTCGCGACGGTCGCCGCAGTCCTCTGGGCAGGCGCCGTCGCAGTCTTCGTCGCGGCAGTCGGCGAACCCGTCCGCGTCATCGTCGACGCCGTTCTCGCAGTCCTCGGCGCACGTGCACTGCGCGACGTCTTCGCAGTCGACGAGGCCGTCGCCGTCGTTGTCGCGGCGGTCGCCGCAGTCCTCGGGGCAGCCGCCGTCGCAGTCCGGATCGCGGCAGTCGGCGAAGCCGTCGTCGTCGTCGTCGAGGCCGTTCTCGCAGTCGGTCTCCGAGGTCTCGCCGCAGTCGTCCTCGCAGTCGGGGTCGCTGCAGTCGGTCAGGCCGTCGCCGTCGTTGTCCCGGCCGTCTTCGCACACCTCGTCGCACAGACCGAGGCAGTCGTCGTCTTCGCAGTCGACGTCGCCGTCGTCGTCGTCGTCGACGCCGTTCTCGCAGTCCTCCGGCGACGAGCTGCAGTCGTCTTCGCAGTCCGGGTCCTCGCAGTCGACGTCACCGTCGCCGTCGTCGTCGTCGCCGTTGTCGCAGTCCTCCTGGCAGGCGTCTTCGCAGTCGTCGTCCTCGCAGTCGACGTCACCGTCGCCGTCGTCGTCGTCGCCGTCGTCGCAGTCGGACTCGGCGCACACGCAGTCGTCGTCGGCGCAGTCGGCGAGCAGGTCCGCGTCGTCGTCGACGCCGTTGCCGCAGTCTTCGGCGGGGTCGGGGAGGGCGCTCTCCACGGGCTCGTCGGCCGGGCAGCCGGCCAAGACGACGAAGAGCAGCCAGGTGGACAACGGGCGCAGGTTCATGGTGCGTCCTCCGGTTGGGCGATCAAGACGAGGCGGGCGAGGCCCTTGACGTTGGAGCACGCCGACGCTCCGACCTGGGGCGGCGTGAGGAGGCGGATGGGGCCTCCGTGGTCGGTGGGCAGCGGGCCGTCGCCGAGGGCGTAGACGAGGACCGCGTCGGCGAGGGACTCGAGCGGGGCGGCGCCCGTGGTCATGCCGTCGTGGGCGACCGCGACGACCGCGCCGGTCGACGGCGCACCAGCGGCGCGCAGCACCTCGCGCAGCGGGACCGCGCGGCCTACGCGCTTGGGCACGATCGCGCCGACGTCGGCGATCTGGTCGGGGAGGGACGCCAGGCGATCGCGGTGGAACCGGAGCCGGCCGCCCGGCGTGACGAGCTCGAGGGCGCTCTTCGCGCGATCGAGGTCCGCTGCGGTGGCGACGGCGCCTCGAAGCAGCGCCGCAGCGTCGTCGAGGGCGGCGTTGGACGTTGCGATCACGTCCACCCGTGAGCCCCCGCGGTAGGCCGTGGGACGGTCGGTGCCGGAGCCGCCCGCGACCTCGAGCCGCCACCAGCCGTCGTCGGTCGCGAACACACCTTTGAGGCGCACGAGCGCCTGGGCGCCGACCGCGAGGCGAGCGACGGCCTCGACGAGGCGCTCGCGGATGAACCGGGTGGGCTCGGGCCACTCGAGGGTGCGCACGACGAACCCGTGCACGTCGTGGTCGTGGTCGTGGTCGTGGTCGTGGTCGTGATTGTGCTGGTGCGCGCGCGACGAGGGCGCTCCAGCGACACCTTCTGGCCACTGCCACGCCGCGTCTGGCAGCGCGCCGAAGCTGGTCTCCACGACGAGCATCGGGGCCGGCCACAAGCCGGAGGCGACGCGACGAAACGCCGCCAACCCCTCCTCCGACGCCCGATCCACGCGGTTGGCGACCAGCACGTCGGCCGCCTCGAGCTGCTCCCGCACGATGGGCACCCGGGTCGGGTCGCCGTGGCCGAGGTTCGCCGGGTCGACGAGCACGATGGTGGGCATGCGCTCGATGCGGTCAGCGTACGGCGCGCGGGCGAGGGTGTCGATCAGGTCCGCTGGGCGCGCGAGCCCGGTCGGCTCGATGACGATGCGATCCGGGCTCTGGGTGTCGAGCAGGCGCGCGATCGCGTCGACGAAGCCGGCGGGCGCGGTGCAGCACACACACCCTCCCTCGATCTCGGCGATCTGGCCGGGCTTCAGCTCGGCGCCCAGCGTGTCGCGGTCGAACCCGGCGGTCCCGACGTCGTTGACGAGCACCGCGATCCGCTCGGTCCCCGCGCGGGCGCGCAGCAGGCGGAGGAGCGTGGTGGTCTTTCCGGCGCCGAGGAAGCCGGAGACGAGGTGGACGGGCGTACGCACGGGACATCCTCAACGCGTGGGGTAGCCGGGTCGGAAGTTGGCGTCACGACGCCCTAAGCGCTCGCCATAGCGCCTGGCCGGCCGGGCCGGGCGGGTCGCCCGGCCCGAGCCACGGCGCGCGTATGACGGGGCACAGCCCGAGCGCGCGCAGGTCCTCCTCGTTGAAGTCGGTCGAGGGGTCGTCGGAGGGCGACGGCGCGTCGACGAGCACGATCCCGAGCAGCGGCAGGCCGTCGCGCGCGACGGCCTCACACACGAGGCGCGCCTGGGTGAGCACGCCGAGCCGGTTCGGCGCGACGACGAGCACGGACGCACCGAGGTGCCGCGCGACGTACTCGAGGTCGATCGGGCGGCCGGGCGGGCCGGCGATGGGCGACCGCCACCCCCCGGCGCCCTCGACGAGCAGGGGATCCCCGGGCTGTGCGTCGAGCCACGCGAGCAACGCGGGGAGATCGAGCGGGCGCCCAGCGAGCGCCTGCGCGCGGTGCGGGGAGACCGGGGCGGGCCACGTCGCGAAGCAGCGGGGCTCGTGGCCCGCCGCAGCGGCTACGCGCACGGCGTCGTCGACCGGGGCGTCGCTCGGGGAGCCGGAGGCGATCGGCTTGATCGCGGCGACCGCGCGGCCGTCGGCGCGGGCGCCGGCGGCGAGCATCCGCGTGACCTCGGTCTTGCCGACGCCGGTGTCTGTGCCGGTGACCACGATCCGCATTCGCCGCCCCGTC
>CAIUDO010000682.1 GCA_903897935.1 uncultured Pseudomonadota bacterium | reverse complement strand
GCGGGTTATCTCAGGCATGGCGGGCCTCGGGTGCATCGGTGAGTGGGTACAACGCCACCTGATCACCCGAAGTACCGCCTTCTTCCATCCCCGCGCCCAGAATTGCCGCTAGCCAGGTTGACGGAGGCCCGGCTGCACCCATCAGGTATCAGCCTTCAGATCCGGCGGGAGGCGATGTGCGGGCGTTCAGGGATTTGGCAGTGTGGGCAGACGGCGCATCCGCTTGCTTCATCGGAAGCTGACCGCTGACCGCTGACCGCTGACCGCTGACGGCCGCTCGCCGCAATCACCTCAAGTGTGCGGCATTGGCCCCAAGCGCGATGACGAACCGGGAACGGCCCCTACGACTCGAGCGGGACCACCGAGCCGCCCCAGATGCCCGCCCCGACCGTGTCGTCCCCGAGCGCGGCCTCGTTGATCGCGCCCGACGAGATCGCCTGCTCGTAGCAGCCGACGTCGAGCGCCAGCACGCGCACGCTCCAGTCGCTGACCGTGAAGTTGAACGGGGCCTTCAGCGTGGGCAGGTCGACCAGCTCCACCCCAGCGGGCGCGTAGAAGTCGCGGATGTGGCCCTCGCGGTCGTACATCGTCGCGACGACGATCTGAGCGTCGGGATCGGCGTTGAAGCGGATCTCCTTGCTGAGCCCGTACAGCGTCGGCGCCTGCGGGATGTCGATCCAGGCCGGGAGCGTGGCCGTGCCGTCCACGACCGGCGCCGTCGTCACGGACGTGCCCATGCCGGACCCCAAGAACGACTGCTGGTACAAGCCGAGCACACGCTCGGGGGCCGGCGACGCGACGTGGCGCACGGTGACGCCGCCGAACCCGGTGCCGAGGCCGACGGTGACGAGCCCCTCGTCGCGGCTGCCGAGCGCGAGCACCAGCGCGTTCTCGGTGCCCTCGGCGAAGTCAGGGCGCGCCGGCGTGACCACCAGCGTGCTGCTGTTCGGCTCGGCGACGAGCGGCAGCGGCCCGGCGAGGCCGTAGTCGGTGACCTCGACCGGCCCGATCACGCCCCACAAGGCGTCGTCGAGGTGCGCGGCCACCAGCGAGAACGCGTCGCCGTCGCCGTTGCCGGCCGCCAGCGCCTCGGCGAGCGGCAACACGGTCGCCAGCGACCAGAACGCGTAGGTGCCCGACGGCAACGTCAGGCCCCACGACTCGTTGTTGTCTTGGATCACGACGTTCGACGGCAACATGACGTTGACCCCGAGCATCGTGATCTCGCGGGCCGGGCCGACGATGTCGGACCAATCGAACCAGTACGGGCTGCCGGTGAACGTCGGCCCGACGATGCCGACCGCCACCTCCGACACCCCGGCGGACAGGTCGTCCATGTCGACCAAGCCCGATGCGACCGGCACCTCCGCCTGCGCCGCCGCAAGGCTGCGCACCGTGACGGTGAGGTCGCGGCTGACCACCTCCACCATCGTCATCGAGACGAAGCCGGTGCCCAGCACGGAGAGGGTCAGCGGTTCCGGGGACACGCCCTCGACGACGACGGCGCCGGCCTTGTCGGTGCGCACCGGGTACTCGTCCTGGCCGATCGTGATCTCGGCGCCCGGCACCGGCGCGCCGGTGTCGACGTCGACCACCCGCACCCGCAGCGCGTCGTCGTCGGTGACCGTGATCGTGGTCGGTACGTCGAAGCCGTCGAAGCGCGCCGTGACGGTCACCGTGCCGGGGCCGTTGGCGACCAGCACGCCGTCGACCACGCTGGCGACGGCCAGATCCGACGACACCCACCCGACCGTCGACGGGGTGGTGCGCACCCCGCCGCGCGCGGTCGCCCGCAGGCGCAGCGGCAAGCGCGCGCCCGCCCCGACGACCACGCCGCTCGGGGTGAGCGTGGCGTCGGACCACAACGGCCCCGGCTCCCCGGTCTCGACGGGCTCGGTCTCGGTGTCGGTCTCGCCCGTCTCGGCCGTCTCGAGCGGTGGGATCTCGGTCTCCGAGTCGGTCGGCGGCACCTCGGTCTCGAACGTGACCGTCGGATCCGGGCCGGAGGTCTCTTTGACGATCTCGCGCTTGCACCCGACGAAGGTCAGGGACAGCGTCAGGGGGACGATCAGACGACGAGCGCGCATCACAGAGACTCCACCACGCGCATCGTAGCGCCCGATCTCGGAAACTCAAAGCGAAGACATGCGGCGAGGGCCACCCGCGGCGCTCAGAGGTCGGCGCGCTCGACGACCTGGAACAACGTCGAGAACGGCTCGAGCTGCTCCCCAAGCACCGACCGGCACCCGCCGGGACCGGCGGCGACCACCAGCGCGTACGTCATGCCGACCGTGAGCGGATCGTGGTCGATCGTCCACGCGCCGGTGCCGGCGCCGGGCACCACCTCGATCGGCTCGACCCACGCGGCCTCGACGCCGTCCACCATCGCGGCGAGCGTGAACGCGTCGGCGCACGCCAGCGGATCGGGCGGGTCGGAGAACGCCACCCACACCGTCGACGACGGGTACGCGACCTCGCCGGTGGGCGGCTCGACCGAGGTCACGAAGAACCTCCCGTCGTCGACCGCGCAGCCCGCCAGAGCGAGCGCGACCACCAACGCCTACTCGCCCTCGACGTAGGTCGCGAACAACAGCTCCCACTGCCCGGTGTCGCCGGTGAGCTGGAACGCGACGACGTTGTACCCGGACACCGCGAACCAGGTGCCCGCGGGCGCGGTGCCGGCGCCGCCGTCGTCGACCACGAGCTGCACACACTCGGTCCACGCGTCGGTCCACTGCACCGGGCAGTCCGTGATCGCCTGGAACGTGGAGGTGTAGGTGACGCCGTTCGTCTGCGTCTCTGCGGTCTCGCCGACCGCCATGCGCGGCAGCGCGAGCTGGAGCGGAGGATCGAAGGTGGTGTTGGTGCCGCCCTCGTCCCAGCTGTGGATGAGCACGCCGTCCGTCTGGTCGGCCGACCACCGCACGTCGCGAAGCAGCTCGGTGCCCTTGCAGTCGGGGTCGACGTCGAGGCACTCGCGGGTGGAGGTGATGGTGTAGATCGTGTGGGACGCGCCGTCTTCCGGCGTGGAGTCGAGCGTGGAGACGATCTTGCGGCCGACCGTGGTGTCCGTGCTGATGAACTCCCACGAGCGCTCACCGTCGAACGGGAAGTAGCCCTCCATCACGTACCCGTCGTACGAATAGGCGCCGCCAGGGCCACATCCCGCGAGCGCCACCAAGACGCCCCACCGCGCCGGCCAAAGTCCACGCATGTCGACCTCCATCCGAGTTCGGCTCTAACGGCCCGGAAGCCGGGCCGCCGCCAGCGCGGCGCGATCCGCGCGCCCGAGGCGCTCCCACTGGTGCACCACGAGCTTGCCGGCGACCCGGCCGACCGAGACCCAGCCGGCGTCCGACGCCCGCTCGGCCAGCGCGTCGAGCAGGCTCGCGCGCTCCAGATCGACCGTCGACCCCACGCCGAGGTCCGCCGCGGACCACAACCACGCGTACGCGCCCTCCTCGTCGCCGGCCTCACCGAGCATCGCAGCGACGAGCAGCCGGTACGGGCCCCACATGGCGTGCCCGGGCACGCGATCGAGCAGGATCGAGGCGTCTCGCGCGTAATTCCACGCCGCAGCGCGATCGCGCGCGATCATCGCAGCACGGCACAAGCCGAGGTTGGCGCGCGCCTGCTCGTCGAACCGGCCGTTGCGGGACGCCCAGCCGAGCACGTCGAGCAACAACCCTCGCGCGAGCGGCCATTTGCCGACGTGCAGATGGCAAGAAGCGAGCTCGAGCTGGCACTCCGCCCGCAGCTCCTCCGCGCCGAGCTGCTGCGCGACCGCGGCCGCCTCGGTGAGCTCGGCGACGGGCGGCTCACGGTCGGGCCGTTGGCGGGCGACCGCGCCGAGCCCGGCCTGCACGCGCACCCGGATGAGCACGTCGTCGGGGCCGAGCCGCTCTTCGGCCTCCCGGAACAGGCCCTCCGCGTCTTCGAGGTCACCGATCAGTCGCGCCGCCGTCGCGCCCGCGACGAGGCCATCGAGGGCGGCGCGTCGATCGCCGGCGCGGTCCGCCCGTTCGGCCACGCGCGCGCACAAGATCGACGCCCCCTCGAAGTTGCGGCGCGCCATCTCCAGGTTGGCCATGCCGAGCAACCCGCGCAGCTCGCCCGACGCGTCCGCCTGGCGGCGCCCCTCGTCGATCGCCGCAAGGAACAACCCTTCGGCGTCCTGGAGGTGCCCCTGCAGCAGCTCGGCCCCTGCGAGGCCGAGCAGCGCGCGCTGGGCCCCCTGGGCGGCCCCGGTCGACCGCAACAAGCGACGCGCGCTGACGAACAGGTCGGCGGCGCGCTGCCCGTCCCCACGCGAGGCCAGCGCCGTCGCCCACCAGAGACGCGCCCAGCCGGACAACGGGTGGACCTCGGCCACCTGCCCCGGCGACGCCGACGCTTCGCACGCGGCCACCGCCAACGCCGCCGCTTCTTCGGTCTGCCGCGCCTGCCCGCGGCGCCACGCCCGCTCGGCGGCCCGCACCAGGTGCACCGCGCCGAGGCCGTTCGAGCCGCCGGCGACGGCGTGGCGACCGATCTGAAGGTCGAGATCGGCGCCCGTGCGCTCGGCGTACCGCATGAGCCGGCGCGCGAGGCGCAGGTGCAGCGCCGCCGCATCAGGGCGCTCGTCGGCGCGATCACGGAGCGCGTGCTGCATCAGCGCGAGATCGAACCGGATCAGCTCGGGCCCGTCGGCGCGCAGCAGCCCGCAGCCGAACAGGTACGGGCCGAGGTCGGCCGCCCCGACCTCCTCGACGAGCTCGGCCAGCAGCTCGCGCGGCACCGTCGGGCCGAACATCGCGGCGAGCTGAACCGCGTCCACGAACGCGTCCGGGTGGCCGGAGGCGCGCGCGAGCGCCATCGCGCGCTCGACCAGGAGCACGCGCGCGTCGGCCGGCAGCGCCTCGTCTACGTCGACGCCAGCCGCCAGCCGATAGACGAGGTCGCCACGGTCGACGAGCCAGCCGCGGTCGACCCACTCACGCAGCAGCTGGCGGGCGAACAACGGGTTGCCCGCGCACCGCTCGGTCACCACGGCGGCGAGCGCCGGCTCGAGCGCGATCGACGCCGCGAGCACCGCCTCGGTGCCCGCCCGATCGAGCCGATCCAGATCGAGGCGCTCCGCGCCCGCGGCCACCAGCGCGTCTACCCGCGCGCCCAACGCGGGGTCCGCGCGCAGGTCCTCGGCGCGCACCGTGAGCAGCGCGAGCACGCGGTCGGCCGCGCCCGCGGCGGCGTCGCGCAGCAACGACTCACCGATCGCGAGCCCATCGCCGTCTTCCACCGACCACTGGACGTCGTCCATCAACAAGACGACGGCGCCGCGCCAGGAGCGCGCCCGAAGGTGCCGGTACAACGACCGGAGCGCGAACGCCTCGGGCACCGGCTCCTCGCCTGCTTCGGGCGGCGTGCACCAGCGGACCAGCGCGTCGACCTCCTCGGACGCGTCGGCGTCGAGGCCTCCGCGATCGCGACCGACCAACCGTCGGAGCCGACCGGTGAGGCTCGCCCGCGTCTCCCGCCACGGACGCACGACCGACCGCATGGTGCCGGCGAAGCCGTCGTCCTCGGCGGCGGGCCGGCTCCACGCCATCGACACCACCTCGGCGTGCCCCGCCTCCTCGAGCGCCTGGCCGAGCGCGCGGGCGAGGTGCGACTTGCCGCTGCCCGCCTCGCCGACCACGACGACGACCCGGCTCTTGCCGTCGTCCGCGACGAGGCGCGCCCGGTCCCACAGGGTCGCGAGCTCGGTCGCGCGACCCACCAGCGGCGCGTCCGCGAGGGTGAACAACCGCAAGCTCGCGCGCGCGACCGCGCCGCCGTGGCCGGGCGGCGGGCGGGCTGGAATGGGCTCGGGCGCGGGCTGGTTCCACGGGGGCACCGCGTCGGGGACGACCAGCGGGCCGAGCGGCGCCCCGCCGTCGGCGCCGAGGCGTCGCCACGCGCGCGCGAAGTCCGCGGCGAGGTCGAACCGGCCGAGCGGGTCGGGGAACAACAGCCGCGCGAGCACGTCCTCGACGCCGGGGGGCACCTCGAGCCCGGGCAGCGGGGTGAGGTTGGGCAACGGGTCGTGCACGCCAGCGAGGGTCGTACCGAACGGCAGCTCCCCGGTGAGCGCTTGCCAGATCATGACGCCGACCGCGAACAGGTCGGTCCACGGGCCGATCTCACGCGGCAACCCGGCGGCCTGCTCGGGCGCCATGTAGCCGGGGGTGCCCTCACGCCGGCCGCGACGTCGGGCGAGCTCCGACGCTTCGCTCGCGAGGCCGAGGTCGGTCAGCCAGACCTGAGGAAGCCCCTTGGGCCCGGCGTGCAAGAGCACGTTCTCGGGCTTGATGTCGCGGTGGAGCACGCCCCGCGCGTGCAGGTACGCGAGCGCCGACGTGATCTCGAGCACGAGCCGATGCAGCTCCGGCCACTCGGGCACCCGCGCGCGGGTGGGGCCACACAGCTTGGCGAGGCTGCCGCCCTCCGCGAGCGCGACGCCGAGGAACAAACCACCGTCGGGCAGCGCCCCGACGTCGTGCAACGGGGCGATGTGGGGGTGCGTGAACCGGGCAGCGAGCCGCACCTCGACGTCGAACAGGTTACGAAAACGTACGTCCGCGGCCAGGTCCGGCCTGACGACCTTCAACGCGACCGCCTGGTCGAGCACCCGGTCACGCACGCGGTACACGCGGCCCATGCCGCCTTCGCCGAGCAGCGGCGCGACGGGGTCGAGCTGGTACCGCTGCGGAAGGGCGAGATCCAGGGGCACTCCAGAGGACGAGCGTACGCTCCGCCGCCGGACGTAGCACACGATCCGCCCGCCCGGTGCCCCGTGTTATGATCGCCCCTTACCGTAGGTGCCGGTGTCCGCCGAGACGTCCCCCCTGGCCCGTTCGCTCCGCGCAGCGTTCGCCCGCGACCCCGACGGCGCCGCGCTCACCCTGTGGCCCCCGCCGGGTGCGAGCTCTTCCAGCGTCGGGCCGACGACCCTCACGTGGCGCGCGCTTGACGACCTCGCCGACCGCGCCGTCGGAGCGCTGCGCTCGCTCGGGGTC
>CAIUDO010000681.1 GCA_903897935.1 uncultured Pseudomonadota bacterium | reverse complement strand
TCCCTGTCCTTGACCACCCGGGCGTCGGCAACTTCACCAAACCGCGCGAACGCGTCGCGCAGCATCTCATCCGTGGTCCCCCAGCTGAGGCCACCTACGAAAAGCCTGGAACCCATCTCTCCCGTCTCTCGTCCCGGCCGGGCCCGCTGGACGTAACTTAGGTATGAAGGCACACGCTCTCTGCCGGCCCAGGACGGACCGCGGAACGATGCGAATGTACACCCGGAGCGCGCGAAGCGCCAGCCTTCGCCCTCGGATCCGTGAAGCCGACCGTGCGGGGGTGCAAAGGCCCGGATCCGGTCGTCGGATCCAACGGAAGGCACCCAGCCGACTCGCATGGATCAACGCCAGTTACGAGCTGCGACGTCATGGATCGTCCCCGGAGGCAACGGATCCGCCCGCCCCGCTGGTGCGACCGCGTCGCTCGGATATCGGATCCACGGCGTGGCGCGCGCGCCGTCGGTCATGAGGGGAAACCGTGGATCCGTGGCGTCTCGCACCCTTCTTGCTCGTCGCGTCCACGATCTGGGCGTCGATGGTGTTGTTCGTCGGTTGGCGCTTGCTCGGCCACGCGCCGCGGTGGGCGGCGCGAACGGGCGGATTGGCGCTCGGCGCGAGCGCGTGCACGGTCCCGGTCGCGTTCTTGTTGTTCGGGGCGGTCGGGACGCCGTGGGTCGACGCGTTTCACGTCGTCGCGTTCTTGTGCGCGGGCGTGATCGCGACGCTGTTCTTCTCGCTGCTGGCGCGAGACGGCCTCGGCTGGGTGGTGCGCGGCGCAGATCGGGTCGCCGGAGGGCCGCTCGGCCTCGCCGACCCCGAGCGTCGTCGGCTGCTCACCGTGGCCAGCAACGGCCTGATCGTAGCTGCGACCGGGATCATCACCGGGGTCGGGCACGCGAACACGCGGCGCGTCGCCGAGGTCGTGACCGTCGACGTCCCGATCCCCGGGCTGCCCGACGGGCTCGATGGGTTTCGGATCGCGCAGATCAGCGACCTCCACGTGGGCCCGACCATCCGATCGGAGCTGATCACGCAGATCGTGGCGCGGGTCAACGAGCTGTCGCCCGACCTCGTCGCGCTCACCGGGGACCTCGTCGACGGCCCCGTCGACGTCTTGCGACCGCACGTCGCGCCGCTCGCCGAGCTCGTGTCCACGCACGGCACGTACTTCGTCACCGGCAACCACGAGTATTACTCTGGCGCAGAACCATGGATCGAACATGTTCGTTCGCTGGGAATGCGCGCGCTGATCGAAGGCCATCACGTGGTGTGGCACAACGCGTCGCCGGTGCTGATCGCCGGCGTGAGCGACCTGTCCGCGCACCGGATGGTGCCGTCGCACACGTGCGATCCGGACGCCGCGTGCGCTGGCGCGCCAGAGGCGCGGCTGCGGATCCTGCTCGCGCACCAGCCGAACACCGTGGACCGCGTGCGCGCCGGGTCGTTCGACCTACAGCTCTCCGGGCACACGCACGGAGGTCAGTTCGTCCCATTTACGTGGTTGATCAGTATGGTTCAGCGATACTCGTCCGGCTTGCACCTCGTGCGCGGGATGTGGCTGTACGTGAACCGTGGGACGACCTGGTGGGGGCCACCGATCCGTCTGGGCGCCCCGCAAGAGATCACGCTGCTCGTGCTGCGGGCGGTTGGGGCGCCCGGCGCGCGATAAGCGTCCGCCGGAGGTTGCTTGACCCTCGCTGAGCTCTTGTGGATCGTGGTGTTGGCGTTCACGCCCGGGTTGGAGCTGCGCGCCGCGATCCCGTACGCGATCCTGGTCGCCGGGTGGTCGCCCCTCGCGGGCGGGACCGCGGGGATCCTCGCGAACATCGCGTTGGCACCGGTGCTCTGGTTCTGCTTCGACCAGTTCATGGCCGTGGTCCTGCGCGTGCCGGCGCTCGCCCGCTTGTGGGAGTGGGCCTCGGCGCGCAGCGTTCGGAAGCTCGATCCGGTCGTGAAGAAGTACGGCGTGTACGGGTTGGCGATCTTCATCGGCGTGCCGCTGCCTGGCACCGGCGTCGTTTCGGCGTGCATCGCCGCGTGGGTGCTGCGGTTCCGCTTCCGGGACTTCTTGTTGTCGTCCGCGCTCGGGTGCGTGATCGCGGGCGCGATCGTCACCGCGGTGGTGGCGTCGGGGAGCGAGGCGTTCCGGTTCATGTACAAGGCGGTAGAACCTTGATCATGGTGTTACTCGCCCACGTGGCCGCTGCCTCGGATCAGGCGTCGCTCTGGCTCGAGACCGGCTTCGGCAGCCCGACGGGCTTGATGGGCGGGCGCATAGGCTGGTCCCCGACCCCAGCATGGTTGATCGAAGCGGGGGGTGGCCTCGGTGGGCTAGGCTACAAGGCCACGATCGCCGCCCGTCGCGCCCTCGACGAAGACGGGTTCGGCACGGGGAGCACGTTCTCTGTCGCGCTGGGCCCCGTCGTCACCATGTACAGCCAGGAGATGGGGTTCGTGCTCCCCGAGCCCGGCCTGTACTGGTCCCTGTGGATCGATCCTCAAGTAGCGTGGGAGGTCCGAGCAAAGTTCGGGCTTTCGTACCGGATCGCGCTCGGCGTCTCGGTGCACCTCGCGGACAACCAGGGGGCGCTGTGCGCGTCGGTGCCCCAAGGGCGCGGCGCGCCGCCGAGCACCTGCAACCCGATGCACTGGCCGACCGGGCCCCTGCTGGCCGATGGCCCCGTGCTGCCACACTTCGGCCATTCGATCGGGTGGAGCTTTTAGCTGGCGCTCCGCAGCTTGCGCGCAAAGCCGTTCGAACCTCCCCGTCAGCCGCCGACCTCCGAGAACAAGCGCAGCGTCGCCCGCCAGGCGTCCGCTGCGGAGGCGGCGTCGTACGCTTGCCGACGATCACAGAAGAAGCCATGGTTTGCGCCTTCGTACACGTGGACCTCCGGGACGACGTGGCCCGCCGCAGCGAACGCTCCCACGACCGCGTCCCGGTCGCTGCTTGGGATGCTCGAGTCGAGCCCACCGTAGAACAACGCGGTACGTCCACGTATATCGCGGATCTGATCGAGCACGGTGCGGGTGCCGCCGAGCGTCAGCGTGGGCACGCCTGAGCCGTAGAAGCTCGCCGACGCCACCACGCGCGGGTCGGTGGCCGCGAGCATGGCGAGCACGCCACCGAAGCAGAACCCAACACATCGCGCGCCGTCGGGGCGCACGTCGCGGCGCGCCGCGAGCCACTTCAAGCAGGCGTCGAGGTCGGATCGGAACCCGACCTCGGTCGTTGCGGCCTTGAGCTCCTTGCCGCGCGCGACGCCAGGACCGTCGTACCCGAGCTCGACGCCCGGCTCGGACCGATGGAACACGTCGGGCGCGAGCGCCGCAAAGCCGGCTTCGGCGAAGCGCTGGCACACCTCACGGATATGCTGATTGACCCCAAAGATCTCTTGGAACACCAGGACGGACGGCACCACGTCCGCGCCGACCGGGCGCGAGAAGAACGCCCCAAAGCCCCCCTGCGCGTCCGGGACCCGCACGTGCCCGCCGATGATCGACACCGCTCACCCCACTCGATAGTTGTGTTGTAGCCTCGTATATTTCGCGGCCAACGCCGCGTGGAACGCGGGCGCGGCGTCATCGAGCGCGCGCACGACGCGCGCGGGCGCGCCGAGCACGAGGCTCCGCTCTGGGATGATGGTGCCCGCGGTGACGAGCGCGCCCGCGCCGATCACGCTCCCGGCGCCCACGACCGCGCCATCGAGCACGGTGGCTTGAACGCCGATCAGCACGGCGTCCTCGATCGTACACCCGTGCAGCACGGCGCGATGACCGACGACCACGTCGGCGCCCACGACGGTCGGATCGCGGTCGCCGAGGTGCACCACCGCCCCGTCCTGCAGGTTGGAGCGCGGACCGACCACGATCCGGTTGACGTCGCCGCGCAGGACGCATCCGAACCAGACGCTCACGTCGTCTCCCAACATGACGTCGCCGACCAGCGCAGCCCCCGGCGCGATGAACACGCGCGCGCCGATCCTCGGGGCCGCCTCGAGGTACCGCATGATGACGGCGCCAGGAAACATGGAACGAAGGTGCTCAACAGCCACATCGGCCGCTGCGGCCCCTGGTGCCGGACCCTTGACCGCCTCGACCGAGTCGACGATCGTGCGAACCGCCATGCGCCCTCCTGTACGCGGTTGTACCGCGCGCCGCGGCGCCAGCGGTCAACTTCCTGGGGAACCGGGTTACCGGCTCGCTCCAACGGAGCTCGCAGTTGCGCACGCCGACCCATAGCCCGTACCTGCCCATGACCGCCGATGAAGCCGGAGGCCCGCTCGACATCGTGCTCGTCACCGGCGACGCGTACGTCGACCACCCATCGTGGGGCGTCGCGGCGATCGGCCGGTGGCTCGAAGCGCACGGGTACCGGGTCGGCGTGATCGCCCAGCCCGACCACGAAGACGTCGAGGCGTTTCGGGTGCTCGGGCGTCCGCGGCTGTTCTTCGGGGTCACGGCCGGCAACATGGACTCGATGGTCAACCGGTTCACGGCGTCGCGGCGGCTACGCAGCAAAGACGCCTACAGCCCCGGCGGCGACCCGTCTCGGCGGCCCGATCGCGCGACGATCCCGTACACCGCGAAGTGCAAGCAGGCGTTCTCGGGCGTCCCCGTCGTCATCGGCGGGATCGAGGCGAGCCTGCGCCGCCTCGTGCACTACGACTTCTGGCAGGACAAGATCCGCGGCTCGATCCTGCTCGACGCGAAGGCGGATCTGCTGGTCTACGGCATGGCCGAGCTCGCGGTGGTGGAGATTGCGCGCCGGCTCGACGCCGGGCTCCCCATCCACGAGTGCCGAGACATCCCCGGGACCGCGTGGGCGACCGGCGGCAAGGAGGCGCCGCCTCCCGAAGGCCCGCGCGTCGTACACCTCCCGCCGCTGGAGCAATGCCGCGACTCGGGCGACGCGTTCAACACCGTGACCCGCGCGATGTACCGCGAGAGCAACCCCGCGAACGGGCGGGCGCTCGTGCAGGCCCACGGCGCGCGATCGGTCGTCCAGAACCCTCCGATGCGGATGCTGACGACCGAGGAGATGGATCGTCTGCACGAGCTGCCGTACGCGGGCGACGCGCACCCGTGCTACCGCGAGCCGATCCCGGCCCTGGCGAGCATGAAGGGCTCAATCGCCGTAAATCGTGGTTGCTCTGGGGGTTGTTCGTTCTGCGCGCTGACCATCCACCAAGGCAAAGACGTCGTGAGCCGCTCCTCCGAGAGCGTCTTGCGTGAGATCGAGGCGATGACGACGAAGCGCGGCTTCGATGGCGTCATCACGGATCTCGGCGGTCCTACCGCGAACATGTACCATATGCGCTGCACCGACGAGGTCGCCGGCGCGGCGTGTCGGCGCGTGAGCTGCTTGCACCCAACGCGCTGCAAACACTACGGGACGGATCACAAGCCGTACCTGGGCCTGCTCCGAGCCGCGCGGGCGATCCCCGGGGTACGCCGAGTGTACGTCAACAGCGGGATCCGATACGATCTCGCTGCGCTCGATCCCGAGTTCGTCGAAGAGCTGGCGGCGCACCACGTGCAAGGGCAGCTATCGGTGGCGCCGGAGCACGCGTCGCCGGCCGCGCTGGCGGCCATGAAGAAGCCGGAGATCCAATATTTCGACGCGTTCATGGAGCGGTTTCGCGCCGCCAACGACAAGGCTGGGCGCTCGTCGTTCGTCGTCCCGTACTTTCAGTGCGCGCACCCCGGGGTCGGCCCACAAGAGACGATCGAGCTCGCGTTGTACATGAAGCGGGTCGGCCTCAAGCCGCGGCAGGTGCAGATGTTCATGCCGACGCCCGGCACGTTGGCCACCGCGATGTACGTGACCGGCATGGACCCGATGACGCGCCAGCCGATCCACGTCACCCGCGGCGACCGCGAGCGGGCGCGTCAACGGGCGCTGCTGTTCTGGTGGAGCCGCGACGCGTGGCCGAACGTGCGAGAGGCGCTGATCGCGTGGGGCTACGAGCGCTACATCGGCCGCGGCCCCGAGCACATCGTCCCGCCGGGTCCTGCGTGGGGATCGTGGAAGGACCGCAGTCGTGCGGGGAAGGGCTCGATCCGCTTCGACACCCACATGGGCATGCAGGTCGAGCGCGCGAGCGCGGAGGAGGAGGCGGAGCAAGCCTGGGAGGCGGTCGCCGGCCAGGCGACCTGAGGGTCGTTGCCGCGCGCGGCCGGCTCGATTAGTCAACCAACGTTGACTAGTTGGTGGGCACATGGAACGCATCGCTGAAGAGGTTTGGACCGCCACTCAGGACTTCGCGCTGCCCGGCGGCGTCTGCATCCCAGGTCGTATGAACGTCGTGCGGGTGCCCGGGGGGCGGCTGTGGGTGCACTCGCCGCTGCCACCGAGCGAAGCCGCGCTCGGGTTCGTCCGTTCCCTGGGGCCGGTCGGGTGGATCGTGTCACCGAGCAAGCTCCATCACCTCGGCCTTGCGGGCTGGCACCGTGCGTTCCCCGACGCCGAGGTGCTCGGTCCGGACGGCCTCGCCGCGAAGGTGCCCGACGTACCGATGCGCCCGTGGCGAGGCATGCCCGAGGCGTGGGGCGGTGTGTTCGACGCCGCCACGATCGACGGCGCGCCCGACCTCTCCGAGCTCTGCTTGTTGCACCGCCCGACGGGCACGTTGTTCGTCGCCGACCTGCTGTTCCATCTGATCGGTCCGTTGAACCTGGTGACGTCCGTGCTGACGACCGCGCTCGGCACCCGCGGTCGCCTCGCCCGAAGCCGCGTGTGGAGCGTGTACACCAAGGACGCGGCCAAGGTACGGGCCTCCGTCGCGACGGTAGCGGCGTGGCCGATCGAGCGGCTGGTGCCCTGCCACGGGGCCGTGCTCGAGGATCCCGGGGGCACGCGCACCCGCGCCGCGCTGGCTGCGTTCTGAGCGCTGCTACTGGGCCCAAAACAAGCGCAGGGCCGAGCCATCAGCCATCAGTCATCAGCTTTCAGGTCGACAATGGCGCGATGGTGACTCAACCGACCTTCACCTGAACGCGAACAACCCGGTGGACTGCCGCCGAGCGATGCATGGCTTTGACCGGGCTGACCGCTGAGCGCTGACTGCTGACCGCTTGTTAGAGGGCTGGCTAGGGCGCGGCGTCCGGTTCGGGGGGCGTGCGCCGCTGCCAGATCATGGTGACGGGCACTCGGAACTGCGGATCGCCGCCCCATGACGAGGCCAAGCCGGCGTCGCCGAGCGCCCGCACGATGGCTTGGCCCTGCTCTGCGGTCGGCTCCCCGCCGAGCGTACCGTACGCGAGCTGGAGCGGCTCACCGTCGAGCACGCTCCGGGCCGTACCCCACTCGTAATATACGAACGAAGAGCCTTCTGGAGTGGAGTCCGTGACCTCGGCGGGCACGCACCCCTCGCACGTCGACGTTCCTTCGTACGGGTACCAGCCGAGCGCCGACAACGCGTCGAACGCGAACGTGAGGCGATCGGGGTCGGTCACCGCCGGCCACGTGGCCTCTGCGGCGCGCTTCGCTTCGAGCGCGGCGTCGAGCTTCGTGGAGATGGAGGCGTGAACCACGAAGGGCGGAACGTCGTCGAACACGACGACCCCTTCCTCCAAGATCGCGGAACGACCATGAAGACCGACCACGATGACCATGTCGAGCCACGGCGCGACCCGCGCGTCCAGGGCCGGAGTCGCGAGCGCCAGGTAAGCAACGCCGGCTTCGAACAACGCTTCAGGCCCTGGGTCGAGCGCGACCATCGGGCCCACGTCGGTGCGCATCCGCTCAGCGAGATCGCTGAGCATCGGGCGAAGGCCGGCGGAACCGTCGTCGCGGGGGATGGTGACCGCGTGCAGGCGACCCGAGCCCGCCACCGTGGACGCCTCACCACGTTCGGGCCGCAGCCACAACATCGGCCGGCGCGCGACGTCGCTCGCTGGCACCTCGGCGCCGTCCACCGTCACCCGACCGAGCCACGGCGCGCCCCCCGCGAGCACAACCGCACGATGTGCGGTCGAACGGGCCCCGACCACGGCCGCGAGCGGCACCGCTGGGCCATCGCCGTAGAGGTACACCCGCTGCGGATCCCCGCCCGTTGCCGCCGCGGCGCCCCCAACGGCCCGCTCGGCGTGCGCGACGACCTCCGGCCCGACGCCGGACAAGCACGGGACGACGACGGCGAGGTCAGCGGCAACAAACGAGGAAGTACCACGATCGTATGCGTCGTCGTTGGCGACGTACGCCGCGTCTACGCGTGGTGCGAGCGCCACCACCACCGGCGCGTCCGTAGCCGGGCGCACCCACGCGTCGAGCGCCGGATCGTACGAGAAGCCAGGGGGCAGCGCCCCCGAGCAGCCCTCCCCGTACGCGAACACGTTCGGCTCCCCGACCACGCCGCGGGCTGGGAGCACAGCGGGGGTCACATACGGCACGGGCCGGGCGTCGAACCGCAACGAGCCCACCATCGGATCCACCAACTCACGCCAACGACCCCAGCGATCGACGGGCGCACGCTCTTCGATGATCCACGACCGAAAACGGCCTTGCACCACGGTGACTCGAACGAGCTCGGGCTCGCTCCACGGCTCGTGCACCACCGCCTGGACCCGTGCGCCGACCAGCCCACCCACGACCACCGACTCAGGGACGCCGGTGGCCTGAAGATCGGGATCTGCACGCGCAATCGCCGGGACCCGGGCCTCGGCCAGACGTTGAGGGCTCTCGAACACACCCGAGACGGGCTCGATGCGCATCCACCCGCCGTTCGCGTGGTTGAACTCCGGGACCCCTTCTTCGCCGCTCTCGAGCAGCTCGAGCGGCGCGGTCCACCGGCAACCACACGCCGGATCGTCCTCTTCGCGGGAGCAGCCCGAAAGCATCATGAGCCAGAGCACCACGCGACCTCCACGACGATCGTACGACGCGCCAGCACCGCACGATAGGACCCCCGCATGAATGAGTCACAGACGAGGCTGTCGGTGCCGCCGCCACGTGAGCCGCTCGCGGCGCGTATGCGGCCGCGCACCCTCGATGAGGTCGTCGGGCAAGCCCACCTGATCGGACCGGGGCGGCTCTTGCGTCGCTCGATCGAAGCTGATCGCCTTGGTTCCATGATCTTCGCGGGGCCACCCGGCACCGGCAAGACCACCCTCGCCCGCGTGATCGCCGGCCACACCAAGGCGACGTTCGTGTCGATGAACGCCGTGTTGGCCGGGGTGAAGGACATCCGCGACGCGGTCGCCGAAGCCGAGCAGCGCCGCGCCACGCATGGGCGGAGGACCGTGCTGTTCGTCGACGAGGTGCACCGGTTCAACAAGGCGCAGCAAGACGCCCTGCTGCCGTGGGTCGAGACCGGCACCGTCGTGCTGGTCGGCGCGACGACCGAGAACCCCTACTTCGAGGTCAACAAGGCGCTGGTGAGCCGTTCCCGGGTGTTCCAGCTCGTCCCGATCGACGACGACGACCTCGCGCGTGTGCTCGATCGAGCGATCAGTGACGTCGAGCGCGGCTACGGGCGGCTGCCGGTCGATCTGGCCGCCGACGCCAAGGCGCACCTCGTCGACGTAGCCAACGGCGACGCCCGCGCGCTGCTCAACGCGCTCGAGCTTGCGGTCGAGACGACCCCGCCGGGCGCTGACGGGGTGATCCGGGTGGACCTGGGCGTCGCCGAGCAGAGCATCCAGAAGCGCGCAGTCCTCTACGATCGCGATGGTGACGCCCACTTCGACACGATCAGCGCGTTCATCAAGAGCGTTCGCGGCAGCGACCCCGACGCCGCGTTGTACTGGCTCGCCCGGATGCTGCACGCCGGGGAAGACCCGAGGTTCGTGCTGCGGCGCCTGCTCATCCTCGCGAGCGAAGACGTCGGGCTGGCCGATCCGGCCGCGATCGGCGTGGTGGCGGCGTGCGCGGACGCGTTCGACCGGATGGGCATGCCCGAGGGGCGCTACCCGCTCGCGCAAGCGACGCTCTACCTGGCGATGACGGAGAAATCGAACAGCACGATGGGCTTCTTCGACGCGCTCGCGGTGGTGGAGGGCGCCCGCACCGGCGCCGTCCCGCCCCACCTCAAGGACCCATCCCGCGACGGACCCGGGCTCGGGCACGGCGTCGGCTACCAATACCCGCACGCGTGGCGTGAGCACTGGGTCGCCCAGCAGTACCTTCCTTCCATGATGAAGGAGCGTGTGTTCTACACGCCGTCGGCGTCGGGGTGGGAGGGCGCCGCGCGGGACCGGGTGGCCCGCCGGCGGGAGGCCCAGCTCGCCGCGATGCTCGAAGGAGGCGGCGCCGCCGAGCACCTGACGACCGGCCCCAGCGACGACACGTTCGACCGCTGGGCCGCGCGCACCTCGAGCGGGGCGGGCGCGCGGGCGGCGGCGCGCCGGGATCACCTGCTGGCTGCGGTCTCTCTTCGTCGGCACGACGTCGTGCTCGACCTGCGCGCCGGCGGGGGCGCGCTCACCTGGGAGCTC
>CAIUDO010000680.1 GCA_903897935.1 uncultured Pseudomonadota bacterium | reverse complement strand
GCGCGGCCGGCTCGACGTGGGGGTTCTCGCCGCGGTCCCGATCGCGCTCGGTGGGTCGGTAGAGGCGGCGAGCGGGACGTCGTCGGCGCTCGGAGGGCCGCAGCCGGTCGGCGCGCCCGCGGTCGGCGTCGAGGCGTCGGTGGGCGCGCAGCTTCGGCTCGGGCGGGCGCCCGAGGCGCCGGATGGTGTGGACGAGGAGTTCTGACCACGGGGAGGGGACATGCGCGTGATGGCGCCGGTGAGCCTCGGCGAAGAGTCAGGGATGGTGCTGCGCATGGCGTGCGAGCTCGCCGGGCCGCGCGGGCTCGTCATGGTGGCCCACGTCGCGACGCCCGACTGGGGCCACGCCGACGCGGCGGCGCGGATGCTCCGGGAGTGCGGGGAGCAGATCCAGGTCCTCGTCGACCGTTACGGGGTGCCCAGGTTCACCGCCCACATCGAGCGCGGCCGCACCGACGAGCCCGGCCACACGCTCGCGCGGATGGCCAACGATCTGCACGCCGACATCGTCGTCCTCCACGCCGGGGCCGGCAAGCAGGGGCACACGGTCGGCCTCGTCGTGCGTGACGCGCGCTGCTCGGTGGTGGTGCTGCGGGCCCCGTCCGCGGAGACCCTGGTCGGCCAGCTCACCTGGCGGACCTGACCGGCGGAAGTTTTTTTCGCCGACCGGCGCTGGCCTCGCTAGAGTGGCGGCCATCGGAGGATCCTTGGATCAGAACAGCACCTTCAACGTGTTCTTCAAGGTCATGTTCGGCGTCGGCATGCTGCTCGTCATCGGGTTCGCGCTCGAGATGTTCGGCTACTCGACCCCCGCGACGGCCTGGATCTCCGAGTACTTCTTCCGCTACGAGTAGGCGTGCGTGTCCGCCGACGGCGCGAGCGCTTCCCGCGCCCGGCGCAGGCGGGCGGCGCGTGTCTGCACCAAGCGCACGAACGCGCCCCCGAACGGGGCGGTCCGCTCCGGTGGGTACGCGCCGAGGGCGCGCTCCAGCGCCGCTTCGAGCGCCGCGGGCGTCGCGTCTGCGGGGACGCCGAGCAGCCGGGCCGCGTCGGGGCGGCTCAGCGCGTCGTCGTGGAGCCCAGCCGCGGTCCCGTCGAACAGATCGACGCCCAACGCCGCGAACACGAACGCGAACGCCTCGGTCGGGTCGGTGTCCAGCGCGGCCGCGGCGTCGATCAAGAAGCGACGCTCGGCGGGGTCGATGCGGCCGTCCGCCGCGGCGACGACCGCGAGCGCAACGAGCACCATCGCGCGCTCGTCGGCGCCCTCGGCGAGCAAGCGCGCAGCCAACAGCGCCGCCCGTGGGTTCGGCTGGCGGGCCTCCGACGCGACGACCTCTCGCAGCAGGCGCTCCCACCGCGGCGACGCGTCGTCGCCCTCGAAGAACGAGGCGATTGCGTTGATCTCGGCGCGATCGACCGACCCGTCGGCGCGCGCGACGTGCACCCCGAGCCGCACCACCGCCTCGACGACGCGCTCGTGCGGGTCGCCGCTGCGGATCGACGCCGGCCCGACGACGGTGGGTCGCCGCGCGCTCGCCGTGCACATGAACGCGACGACCCCCGTGGCGACCGAGCCGGCGAGCAGGCCTGCCGCGACGCCGTCCCCGTGCCATGCCCACGCGGCGAACGCGCCCACGGCGAGCCCGGCCGCGACCACGGCGAGCGCACACGCGAGCAGGTTTCGGGCGCGTCGGTCCACGGATCACCACCACCGCCGGATCCTGCACCAGATCCGGCGCGGATGCAAGCCGTGTGTATACGGGACTACGCTTCGCGCGCGCTCAGCGCGAGGAGGGCGAGGCTCGTCGCGACGACCGGGCAATCTTCTTTCTGCAGCGCCGACGGGTTGGCCCACGAGCCGTCGGGCCGGCGCGCGGCCGCGACCTCCGCCTGCAACGCCGCGAGCCACCCGGGCGGCGCGCCCAGCCGCGCCGCGACCACGGCGGCGCCCCACCACCAGTAGCCCCGCATCGGGTCGGCGAACATCTTGAAGTTACCCTCTTGCAAACCTGGGTTGCGCTTGACGTCCAGGTTCGCCTTCCACCAGGACCACGCATCACGCACGGTCGGATCGTCGACGGTGTAGCCGCACGCGAGCATGGCGCGCAGGCCGTCGGTGGTGGCGGTTCCGTACGACCGACAGCCATCGTCGGTGCACCCGCCCTTGTTGAGGCCCGGCTCGGGCGCGCTGTACACGAAGCCGCCGCCGAGGCCGACCGAGCGGCGGGTGTACCGCGCCACGCCGGCGAGCGCGGCCGCGGACGACGGGTGCCCGTCCGCCGCGAGGGCCTCCGCCGCGGTGCGGGTCATCGAGAGGTCGACGTGGCCGAAGTCGGGCGGCGACGGGCGGATCCGTGCGCCGATCGGGAAGCCGCCTTCGGCCGGGTGCCCGTCCCAGCCGTCGATGAGCTGTTGACCCAGCAAGAACGTGCGCAGCGGGGCGCGCTCCGCCTCGGGGCGCCCGGCCGCCGCCGCGACGCTCAAGGCGAGGGCGGTCGCGTAGACCGGGTACTCGATGCCGAGGCCCGAGCGGCCGAGCGCACCTTCGTCATCGCGGGCCGACGCCAGGAATCGGTGGGTGTCTTCGTCGACGCCGACCCCGACCGCCAGCAGCGCCAGCGCGGCGAGCGGGGTGGTGGTGTGGCCCGAGCGCAACAACCCGACCACCGGGGACGGGAACGAGCCGTCAGCTGCCTGCAAGCGGCGCAGCGCGGCGACGCCGTCTTCGATCGCGCGCGGGACCGGGCCCGACCGGCACGCGAGGGCGGCCGTTGCCCCGGCCAGGAACACGCGGCGGTCGATCACGCGCGGGCGTCCGCGAGCTTCTTCATGTAGCCAGCGGCCATCTGCCGGAGCGACCACGCGCCGACGCGGGGGAACAGCCGGCCGAGCGCGAGCGCCGGTCGGAACGGGCGGCTGTTGACGATCACGTCGGGCAGGTCGTCGTCGACGCAGCGGAGCACGGCGTTGGCGACGGCGTCGAGCGTGGTGCCGCCCAGCACCCAGGGAGCTTCGCCCACTTCGCGGACGTGCACCTCGTGCATGCCGTCGCCGGCGACGAACCCCGGGCAGACGGCGGAGAACCCGACGCCGGTGCCGTGGTGCTCGACCCGCAGCGACATCGACGCCGCGATGAGCCCGCTCTTGGTAGCCGCGTACACCGCGCCGTACGGGGTCCCGGCGAGTCCGGCGGTGGAGGCCATGAACACGACGTGGCCCGAGCGCCGGTCCAACATCGCGGGCAGCACGAGCCGCGTGAGCACGAGCGCCGAGGTGAGGTTGATCTGGATCGCGCGCGCCATCGCCGCCGGGTCGGCGGAGCGGTAGTGCTGGAAGTCCTCGACGCCGGCGTTGTTGACGAGCACGTCGACGCGCCCGAGGCGGCCGGTCACCGCGTCGACTAGGGGCGCGAGCGCGTCCGGATCGGCGAGGTCGGCGGGGAACGCGACGCCGCCGAGGCGATCGGCAATCGCCTCCAGCGGGCCGTGCGTGCGGGCGACCAGCGCGACCCGGTCGCCGCGGCTGGCGAACCGCTCCGCGATGCGCGCCCCGATCCCGCGGGACGCGCCCGTGATCATCACCACACGTGCCATGGTGCACCTCGTGCGTTGTCTATTCAGCGGGGGCGGCGCGATCCCCACGCGGATCCCGGCAGGCTGCGAAACTTACCGCCGGGTCGGAATCGGACGCGAGAAATGCCCACCGAACCGGGCACGCCGCGTGGTCGACCGGCGCGGGGCGCGCTAAGCGGGCGCCCTCACGACAGGACGGGTTTTCATGACCGACGCCGACCTCATCAAGATGCTCACCGACGGCCTCATCTCCGTGGCGCCCGACCGCAAGGCCTCGTTCCAGGGCCTGACGCTTCAGAAGAGCATCGAGGAGCTCGGCCTCGACTCGATCGCGGCCATGGAGCTCGTGTCCTACCTCGAGGAGCAGACGGGCCTCATGTTCCCGGACGAGGACCTCGCCACGGTGCGCACGCTCGGCGACCTCGCGGCGCTGGTCCGCGGCGCGTCCTGATCGGCGCGTGCTGAGCGGCTCGGCCGTCAGTCGACGCCGAGGGTCATCAGGGCCGCCGCCGTCACGAACGTCGTCGACGTGATGCAGTGGTGGCCGCTCCACGAGCCGTCCGCGTTCTGGATGGTCGACAAGTGGGCGCCGATCTTGGTCTGCCAGTCGGTCCACGACGTGCCGCCCTTCTCGGCCATCGTCTCGGAGAGCAGGGTGTAGGCGAGCATTTCCTCGCCGCCCATCGATCCGAAGCCCGCCATCAGGCGGTCGCCGTCCGACTGCAGGCGCCCGGCCGCGACCGCGACCGTCTCTTCCATGTGCGCGCTGTTGGCGCCCACCTTGGTGCGCGCGTAGTCGGCGCTCGCCTTCGCGGTGCCGGCGACCGCGTACAGGTCGACGCCCGCGGCGCCTCCGCCGCCGCCGAACGAGCCACCCTGGCGCTGCGCCATGTTGTAGGCCTCGTTGTTGTCGAGCACCTTCTTGTCGATCTCCTTGCCGCCCGCGGCCGCCTGCACGAGCGCCTGCGCGGCGTACGAGTTGCTGAGGATCGGCGCCCAACCACCCGTCTCGAACGACCCGTCGGCCTGCTGGCTCATCTGCACCTTGGTCAACACGGCGTCGTACGCCACGTTCGCCCGGACCTTGAGCGCGGGGTCGGTGATCATCGGGATGACCTCGCCGAGCAAGCTGGCGGCGAAGTGGGTGTCGACGTTCGGCCCGAGCTTGTGCTGCGGCTGGGTGCCGTCGGGCGTCGCGAGCTTCACCCCCTCGGGCGCCCGCTCGACGGCGCTGACCACGAACGCGACGGCGCGCTCGATCTCGGCGCGGTGCGCGGCGGTGCCTTGGGCGTCCCGAATCAGCGCTCGGGTCGCCACGACCGTCGTCGCGACGTCGGAGGGGGCGCTCAGCAGGTCCTGCCCCCAGCTCCCGGCGCCCCACCCGCCGTCGGCCTTCTGCTGCTTGACCAACCACGCCACGCCCTTCGCGCGCGCCTCTCCGTACGGCAACGGCGTCGCGGGCCGGCTGGCGACGGCGGCGGTGGGCTCGACGACGTGGGACGCGGTCGCCGCCGATCCGCCTACCTCCGGGATCGTCGACGCAGCCTCCGGGATGACCGCGGCGCTCGACGTGGTGAGTGCGGTGGCCCCGGCGATGGCGCCGAGGGCGGCGAGGGTGAACAAGGCGGACGTGACGAAGCGGTGGTTCATGGTGGTCTCCGGGCATGGCAGCGCCAGGCGGGCGCGCGGTCGCGGGCCCGGTGGCAGAGTGGTCGTCGATGGAGCAGCCGACACCACAACGCCGGCCCGGTTCCTGCCTTACACGAACAAGATCGTGACCCTCCTTCGCGAAGGCGAGATTCGGCAGACCGAGCGAGCGTGGCGCCTTATAGGAACAACACGGGCCGCTCCCGCCCGCTGGAGGTTCTGTGTCCGGGTTGTCGCGCATCATAGGTTCCAAGGGCCCTTCGGTGGACGCGTGCGATCACGAAGAAGAGAGCGGGCACGGCGGTATGGGCGCCGAGCACGACGCGGCCGAGCACGAAGCGCCGAGCAACGGCTCGATCGACACCAGCCAATGGGGCATCGACGCGAACGGCGACGGCGACGCCGGGCTGCTCGAGACGCTCGGCGCCGGGGCCGGGTGGCTGATCGGGGGCGACCGCGGCAGCGAGCAGGTCGGCGGGTGGGCCGACGGCGCCGAGGCGCTCGCGGCGCGTGAGCGCATCGACACGTTCATCGCCAGCACGCACTCGGTCCAGAACTACGCGTTTCAGGGGTGGGGCAACTTCGACCTCAGCTACACGCCGACGGCGGGCACGGTCGAGGTCACGGTCCGCATCAAGTTCGACTTCCAGGACGGCACGCCGGGCCCGGACGAAGACGCCGCGGGCTACACCTGGACGGACGACGAGAAGGCCGCCTGGAAGACGGACTTCATGGATTCGGTCGCGTCGACGTGGTCCGGGCAGCACCAGTTCGCGTGCGTGACGACGGACGGCGAGCTCGACGCGTCGCCGACCTGGCAGGACCTCGAGCCCACCGTGCGGGTCGCCATCCTCGAAGACGACGCCAACCCCCAGTTCAACGTCACGGTCGCGCGCATCCCGGACGGCGGGTTCGCGCGCTCGAACGTCGGGCGGCCCGATCGCGACGCCGACGGCAACGTCACCGCGCCTGGCACCGCCGCGCTCGACAGCGAAGACATGGACGCGACCACCAAGAACACCAGCCCGGACGGCGTCACCCAGCGCGGCGCGGTGCACGAGTTCGGTCACATGATCGGCATGCAAGACGAGTACACGTCCAACCCCGACAACGTCGGCGACGCCACGCGGCAGGGCACCACCAAGGGCATGGACGACAACGACTCGATCATGTCGGGCGGCGAAGTGGTCCAGCAGGCTCACTATTCCTCGATCCTCGAGGCGCTGAACGCCGCGGTCGCGCCGTCCGCCGTCGCGTTCGGGTTCAAGTGATCGCATGTGCACCGAAGCCGAGCTGATCTTCTCGTACGAGACCGTCGCGAACTCGGCGGAGCAGGCCGCGCACAATCGGCGGTGGTGCGTCACCATCGACGGCAGGGTGTTCACGCAGCGCAACCAGCGCGGCGCGATCCGGCCGCCCGGGGCCGACCTGTTCTGGTTCGACGCGCCGCTCATGGAGTCCCATCGGCTCGATCCGGTCGCGCGCGGCCAGCTCATGACCCACCTCGGCGCGTTGCCGTGGCGGCCGGAGCACGTGCCGGATCCTCCGTCGGACCACGGCGGGCGCGACCGGGTGCGGGTGCGCGTGGGGAGCGGGCTGTGCACCATCGACCTCCCGGCCTCGGAGGAGGCCCGGATGCTCGCGCTCATCCGTCCGGTGTTGTCGATCATCCGGAAGCCGGGCCTGTGAGGGCGCTCGCGCTGCTGCTGGCCGGGTGCGCGGGGGCGGGGGCCGAGCCGTCGTCGCCCGACCTGCGGGCGTGCTCCGCCGACGCCGACTGTGTCGTCGCGCCGAGCCTGGCGGGGCTCGATCACGCGCCGGCGAGCGGCGAGACCTGCGGGACTTCGTGCTTCGTCGGGGTTCGTGCGGATCAAGCGGGCGCGTGGTCGTCGCTGGTACGCGAGCACGCGGGCAAGGTCCCGTGTGACCTCGAGATGGAGCCGTGCCCGCCGATCGAGCACTGGGCGGCGGCGTGTGCGCAAGGCGCGTGCGTGGCGCGGTACGCCCCGAAGCCGGCCCCTTGATGTGGTGGCTGATCGTGCAGGTTGCGGCCGCGGGGGACCGGCACGACACCATTGTCCCGTATGCGCGTCCGACGGACGGGCCGTGGTCGATCTGCCTGGTCCTGCCGCCAGGCGACGACGACACGGACCTCGTGATGGACGACGGCCCGTCCACGGTGACCTGCAAAGTGAGGGATCAGTCCAGGTTGTGCGTGACGTTCAACGAGGACGCGCCGTGGCCTCAGCACCCGACCGAGGTGAGCTGCCCGGTCGGAGGCCGTAAGCTGACGTTGCAGCTGATCCCGGGCTACGACGCTCACGACAGCCTGGAGGACGGCGTCACGATCGCGGCGCGCGGGGTGCGCTCGCCGTTGGCGGCGTTCGTCACCGAGCTCCCCGATCAGGACGGCACGCTCGATCGCGGGTTCTGCGCGGTGCGCGAGGGCCACCTGCTGGTCTCGCGGCACCGGCCACGCAAGGGCCTCGTGTGTACGCTCGACAACGGGATGGTGATCCCGGTGCGGGTGGAGCCGGTGGACCACGACCGCTCGTAGTTGGCGGACCGGGGGCGTGCCCCGGCGCGTCACTCGGCGGCGATGAAGCCGAACGCGTGGTTGTGCACGTAGATCAGCTTGCACGCCTCGACATACCGGGCGTCGTGCACACGACCGGCGGCGACGTACCCGACCTGCCCCGCCGACAGGATGAGCGGCTCGCCGTCGGGTTCGAGCGCGTCGCCGACCCGGCGGAAGTGCTGCACCACCATCTTGCCCTCGACGACGACGGTCATGTCGTCACCGGGGTGGCTGTGCGGCGGCTCGAACGCGCCCGCTTCCCAGCGCTCGAGCATGACCTCGACGCCGTCCGCGTTGGTCGGGAACGTCCCGCGCATGGTGAAGCCCGGCGGCGCGCCGGGCACGGGGGCGCAGGGGTCCCAGATCGATCGCTCAGGGGTGGACATGCCGGCTCCTTGTGGCGCGAGCGCCCTAACACCGAGCGCGATCGCTCACGACGCCGGATACGCGGCGCAGGTGTCCGTGCACGACGCGATCACCGACGACGCTTCTTCGTCGGTGACGTCGATGTCCTGGGTGCACTCGGCCACCCCGGCCGTGGTCAGCCCGCACCCACAATCCAGCGCCACCGCCGCCGACACGAACGCGAGCTGGATGTATTGGTAACAGGCGTCACAGGTCTGCTCGCCGCCGTCGGCGCAGTGGGCCTGCCACGCCTCGGAGGTGCTCGGCGCGCCCGCCGACGCCAACACGCTCAGTGCGGTGGCCTCCATCTCTGAGCACATCGCGACACAGTCGACGGCAGGCGGCGACGCGGTCTCGACCTTGGGATCACAACTGTAGAGCATGAACAGGAACATGGTGCGCTTCAATGCGGGGACGCCGCGAACGTCCGCGGCGCGGACCCTATTCGCGAACCGTCGCGGCGCGATACGCGTGCGCATGGATTGGGACGACCTCCGCCACTTCCTCGCGCTCGCCCGCCTCGGGTCCGTCCGCGGGGCGGGCGCCGCGCTCGGCGTGAGCCACTCCACGGTCGCGCGGCGGGTAGAGGCGCTGGAAGTGCGCTTGGCTGCTCGGTTGTTCGACCGCACCCGCGATGGCTACAGCCTCACCGAGGCGGGGCGGAGCATGCTCGTGACCGCCGAGCGCGTCGAAGGCGAGGTCGCGGCGATCGAGCGTGGGATCGTTGGCACCGACGAGCGGCTCGCCGGCCCCGTGGCGATCACCTGCTGCGATCCGTTCGTCTCGGCGCTGCTGCTGCGCGAGCTGCGCCCGTTCTGCGACGACCACCCGGGCATCGAGCTGCGCCTGACGACGGACGGTCGCCCGTTCGACCTCGCGAAGCGTGAGGCCGACCTCGCGATCCGCGCGCTCGCCCGCGGGGTGTCGCCCCCGGAGCACCTCATCGGCCAGCGCGTCGCGCCGCTGGTCGTGTGCAGCTACGTCGCGCGCGAGCACGAATCCCGGTTCGATCCCGAGATCCCGGGCAGTGAGCCGCGGTGGGTCGCGTTCGACGACCGGCGGCAGCTCGATCCGCTCGTCGCCGGTGGGCGCTACCCGAGCGTGCCGACCTGGGGCTCGTTCTCGACGCTCGATCTGCTGGTGCAAGCGGCCACCGCCGGGTTTGGGCTCGTCATCTTGCCAACGTACGTCGGGGACCCGAACCCGGCGTTGCGCCGGCTCACCCACCCAGACCTCCGGCACGTCGCCGACCTGTGGCTGCTGTGCCACCCGGACCTCCGGGACAACGCCCGGTTCACGGCCGTTCGCGCCCGCGTCCGCGCGGCGTTCGAGCGCCACCAGCCGCGCTTCGTCGGCGACGGCTGGTCGACGTCCGCACCGCTCGGTCCCGCCACCGCACCAGGTAAAGAGGTCGGCGCCCGCGTACGGTGACCGCACCTGCACCCGGAGCCTCGAATGACCGCCGACGTCGCCTTTTGGGACAACATCGCCGAGCGTTACGCCGCCAAGCCGGTCGACGACCCCGCCGCGTTCGACCGCAAGACCGACATCATCCGCGGGCTCTTGAGCCCGGATCACGCGCTGCTCGACGTCGGGTGCGGGACCGGGTCGCTCGCGCTGCGCCTGGCGCCGTCCGCGCGCGAGGTGCACGGGCTCGACGTGTCGCGGGAGATGATCCGCATCGCGCGGGGGAAGGCCACCGCGTCAGGTGCTGCCAACGCTACGTTTCACGTAGGCGCGCTCGGCGCGGACGCCCCGTTCGCGCCGGGCACGTTCGACGTCGTGTGCGCGTGCAGCTTGCTGCACCTCGTCGCCGATCGCGCAGACGCCCTGGCGCACCTGTTCCGCTTGCTCAAGCCGGGCGGCGCGTTCGTGGCGTCGACGGTGTGCCTCGGTGAGTCCTGGGTGCCGTACGCGCCGATCCTCACCGTCATGCGGTGGGTCGGAAAGGCGCCGCGGGTGCAGGTCTTCCCCAAGCGCACCCTCGTCGACGACATCACGCGCGCCGGGTTCGTCGACCTCACCCAGCCGGACGTCGGCGCGGCGGCGACGATCGGGTTCATGGTGGCCCGTCGACCACGTTGACTTTGCCAGCGCTGGCCCGCGCGGCCAATTCGTGCGTTCTACGGACCGTTCGGGATAGTGACAACGTGATGATGGGGCGACCGGATCGCCAACACTCGGTCCGTGGAGGTGCGCATGAGCGCTCAACTGAGGTGGATGTGGGTCGGTTTGGCTTTGTCGTCGTGCAAACGTGCCGAGGAGACGGCCGGGCCGCTCGACGCGGACACCGACACGGACACAGACACCGACACCGACACCGACACGAACACTGATTCGGACACAGACACCGACACGGACACCGACACGGATACAGACACCGACACGGATACAGACACCGATACGGACACGGACACCGACACCGGCGAAGAGGCAGAGTCGGAGAGCGAGACGGGAGGGGAGCCGCCGGCGATGGTCGCCTGGACGGTGACCAACAACCGATCGTGCGACATTCTCTCCTGGGTCGGGCCGTACGCCGGTGAAGAAGGGCACCTGGCGGCTGCGCGGTTGGTGCCGCCCGCAGAGCCGTTCTTCGCTTCTCGGATTGAGTACGGCTTGCTCCAGTTCGCTGGGGGATCGTCGTGTGTCTCCGATCTCGAGCACCGCGTGGATCTCTGGGTGGGGCCGATCGACGACCCGCAAGCGTCCCCCACCGTGTTGGAGTCGTGGGTCGTGCCTGCCGAGCCGGGGGTCCCGGACGGCGTTCGGACCGTCTCGCTCGACATCTCTGTCCCGTTCGAAGTCCACGCTGGTGAGGCGCTATTCGTCGGCGTGTCCATGGAGGGGGTGTTCCCCGACGTCCTGTGCATCGAGTTGTGCTACGACCGAAGCGCTCCCTCACGTCGGGTGCGACCTCCGCCATCGATGCCAAGAAGCCATGTAAGCTAGCTTTCCAGCGCTCCTTCAGCCCGAGCTCGTTCGCCGCTTCGAACGCGGACCAGTGCGCGCGGCACGGCTCGGGGAGGTCGTCGACGATCACGGCGCGCTCACAGCGGCGCGGTGGTGAGGCACACCGCGCCGCGGGCGAACCAGGTGAGGAACACGACGTCATCGACGACGTCGAGGGTGGCGCGCCCGGCGTACGCGTCGACGTCGAGCCAGGTGTCGCCGCTGCCGCAGTCATCCCACGACGCGACGTCTTGCTTGGCCCACCCGGCGCCGTCCCTCGTGACCAGCACCATCGCCTCGGTCGTGGTGTCGCCGTACACGATCACGGGCTGCCCAGCGCCGTCGAGCGTGATCGTGCCTTCCAGCGTGATTTGGGGCCCCACCTCGACCGTCTCCACCACCCAGGCCCCCGACGCGTTGCTGGCGTACCGCAGGTCCTGCACCGAGCCGAGCAGGGTGTAGTAGAGGACGTGCACGACGTCGCCGTCGACGGCCATCGAGACGTCGAAGCCGGTGTTGCCGCCGAGGTCGTCGACGTAGCCGAGCTCGGTGAACCCGACGTCGTCGCGGCGGGCGACGAGCACGTCGCTCTCCTCGGCGTGCCCGGCGAAGACCGGCCGCCCGTCGCCGCCGATCGCGACGTCGACGTCGAGTGAGACGGCGTCGGACCACACGCCGGTGACCATGCCCTCGGCGAGCGTGCCGAACGCGTAGCCGCCGTGCTCCCAGGCGACGTGCGCGACGCCGTCCGACCCGACCGCGAGCGCGTTCCAGCCTCCGAACCCGGAGTCTCCGGCGCCACGACCGATCTCGACGCGGTCCCAGCCCGCGTCGCCTTCCGCGGCGTATGTCAGCGTGCCCCCCGCGGCGGACCGCGAATAGACGACGTGGCGCTCCCCGCTGGGACCGAGCGCGAGGTCGACCTGGTCCTGGATGTCGTCTTCGAAGGGGAGATCCTCGGTCGTCACCCCCGCGGCGGTGACGACGGCGGCG
>CAIUDO010000679.1 GCA_903897935.1 uncultured Pseudomonadota bacterium | reverse complement strand
TGATGTTGGCCTTGTGCACGATCGCGACGCGCCGCCGCCCCTCGCGGGCCGCGTGCTCGAAGGCGTGGCGGGCGATGCGGGCGCACGCGGCTTGCGTGGTCACCTTGAGGCTCTCGAACACCCCAGGCACCGACTCGTGCTCGTGGCGGCTGTAGATGTCCTCGGTGGTCTCGCGGATCACCAGGATGTCGACGCCCTCGTAGCGCGACGGGATGCCCGGCAACGACCGAACGGGGCGGTGGTTCGCGTACAGGCCGAGCACCGGACGAAGCTGCACGATCGGTGGCAAGACACCGGCGCGCGGCGCGTGCGGGCCAACGAACAGCGCCCCGGTGCGGCGGGCGTGCGCGATCGCGTCGGCGGGCACCACGCCGTCGACCAGGTGGTGCTCGAACCAGGAGATCTCCGCCCCCGCGGCAGCGAGCAGCGCGCGCGTGACGTCGACGGCGGAGGCGCCGCTCGGGTCCGCGGCGGGTTCTCGAACGAGGGTGACGTCCACGGGTCCTCCCGGATCAGCGAGGCAGGTTGTCGATGAGGGCCGCGGTGAACTCGGCGGTGCCGGCCCGCCCGCCGAGGTCGCCGGTCCGGATCGGTCCGGCGAGCGTGTGGTCGATCGACGCGCGCACGCGGTCGGCGACGCGCCGCTCGCCCATGTGATCGAGCATCAGGACCGCCGACATGAGCACCGCGAGCGGGTTCGCCTTGCCCTGGCCCGCGATGTCGGGCGCCGTGCCGTGGACGGCCTCGAACACCGCGACGTGCTTGCCGACGTTGGCGCCGGGCACCACACCGAGGCCGCCGACGAGGCCGGCGGCGAGGTCGCTGATGATGTCCCCGTACAGGTTCTGCAGCAGCAAGACGTCGAACCGCTCGGGCTCCTGGACGAGACCGAGCGAGAGGTCGTCGAGGCTCACGTCGTCTTGCTGGATGAACGGGTAGTTCGCGCCGACGTCGTAGAACGCGTCGACGAACGCGCCGTCGGTGCGCGGCAGCACCGAGCGCTTGTGCACCACGGTTACGCGGCGGCGCCCCTGCGTGCGCGCGTACTCGAACGCCCACGCGGCGATGCGACGCCCGGCCTCCGCCGTCGACACCTTGAGCGTGACCACGGTGCCGGGCGTGATCTCGTGCTCGATGCCCGCGTACAGGTCCTGCGTGTTCTCGCGCAGCACCACCAGGTCGACGCCGTGGTGGCGGGTGACCAACGACGGCAACGAGCGCACCGGCCGCCAACCGACGAACAGGTCGAGCGTCTTGCGCAACGCGACATTGGCGCTGCGGTAGCCGCCGCCCTTCGGCGTGGCGAGCGGCCCCTTGAGCCCGACCTTGTTGCGCAGGATGCTGTCGAGGGTGGGGCGCGGCATCGGCTCGCCGAACGCCTCGAACGCGCGCAGGCCGCCGGGCATCTTCTCCCATTCGATCGGCGCTCCTGCCGCCTCGAGCACCTCGGCGGTCGCGGCGGTGACCTCCGGTCCGATGCCATCGCCCTCGATCAGGGTGACGCGGTAGCGCATCCATCCTCCACGGGCGCCTGCCTTATCGCGTCCGAGCGGCGGTGGGAGACGGCTGCGACGTCGCGGCGTCGCGCCAGTACGCCACCCCTCCGAGCGCGTCGCGCACGACCACGAGCAGCGCTTGTTTGCCGACCTCCGCGGGCGCGTACCAGTCGAGGGACACGGCGCCGTCGATCACATCCTCCGAGACGGACCCGAACCCACCGCCGGTCGCGTACCCGTACGCCGTCGGCGCGTCGGCCTGACCGTCCTCCGCGACGGCGAACGTGAGCGCGAGCGGCTCCTGGTCGGTGCCCAGCAGCGGACCGTCGTCGACCCGGGTGACGACCGGGTGCTGGTGACGCTCCTCTGCTGGACGGTCCGACACCCACACGCTGGTGCGGCCGAGGCTCACCCCGACCATCGGCAACGTGCCCATGAAGCGGGTGGGATCCGCGAGGTCGGCGGTGTCGACGGCGCCAGCGTCGGCGTCGTCGATGATCGGGCACAGCCCTGGAGCGCACGCGAGCGCCCACACCGAGGTCGTCGGGACCGCGACCCCCGCGGGTAACAACGCGGCCAACGCGGCGCTCAGCTGCCCGTCGGTGGCCGTCTCGGTGTCGACGCCGCGGACCACCCTCGCGCGGTCGGCCACCGAGACCTCGTCTTCCAAGCAGGTGGCTTCGCCGGTCGGGGTGCACGACCAGACGAGCAGGTCGGCACCCTCACCGGAAGGATCAAACACGATCGTGTTCGTTACGTAAACATCTCCGGGCGCGTACTCCGCGGCGTCCGGGACGATCAGCATGACCCGCAGCTCCGCCACCAGCGTCTCTTCGTTCGGGCCGGGGGCGCACGCGGCGAGCCCAGCGAGGAGGAGCGGCCTCACCAGTCGCCTCGCAGGCCGAACGCGGGCACCGTCGGCAGGCTGTCGACCGGATCGGTCGCTCCATAGTCGTAAGTCCAGGACATCACCTCGGGGTTGGTGCTGTTCGTGGCGTTCTGCAGGTCGAGGTACAACGCGAGCGACCAGGTGCGGAACGTCCACTCCTTGTCGAAGCGGAGGTCGAGCGCGAAGAACTGGGGCAAGCGCGCGCTCCCCGGCTCGCCGTACACCGGGACGAACACGCGGCTGTCGAGGTCGTAGACGCGGTTGACGACGGGCGTGAACGGGTTGCCGGACGAGGTGCGCACGCGCGCGCCGAGCCGCCAGCCCTTGTTCAGCTCGTGGCTGACGAGCCCGTTGAAGACGATCGGCTGATCATATTCGAACAACGAGGCTTCTTCGTCTGGGCGGTCTTGGCGGATCGAGCGGCTCACGGTGAGCGCGGCCAGCGCGACCGTGCGGTCGGTCTGCGCGCGGAGCAGGGCCTCGCCGCCGACCACGAGCCCGGTGCCGACGTTCTCGTACGGCCCGGAGTCTAGCGGTCCGGAGGGCGGTGGGCCGGTGAAGAAGCGGAAGCGGTCCTCGCGCCCCGACACGAGCTGGAACAGGTCGCTGCGGAAGCCCGTCAGCTCGACGCTCGCGGCGCGGCCGAGCTCCTGCTTGACGCCGAGTGACGTCTGGATGGAGCGCTCCCACTGCAAGTCCGGCACACCGTCACCTTCGAGCAGCAGCTCCCGCGTCTCTGGGGCCTGGCTGAATTGGCCGCCGCTGACGATCAGGTCGGTCGACCGCGTGAGGCGCGTGCGCGTCGCCAGCCGGGGGTCGACCGACGGCGCCAGCGCTCCGTCCTCGAAGATCCAGGTATCTACGCGTACGCCCGGCGTGACCCGCAGCGGGCCGAGCGGGAGCGTGGCCTCGGCGTACGGCGCGGGCGCGACCAGGAACGTGCCGCCGGCCTCGAGCGGGCCGAAGCCGGGCACGTCGTAGCGGTACTGGTCGTACCCGCCGGCGACGTCGACCCCGGCCCGCCACCCGACCGCCGCCCCGTCGGTGGGACGTTCGGCCTCCACCCGGAGCTGCCCGCGGATCGGGCGCTCCCAGGCCTCACCGGAGCCCGCGAACGCGAACTCTTGCCGCTCGGGTCCGCCGATGAGCGACGCCGTGAGCGTCGCGGGTCCGTACGGGCGCGACCAGATCAGGCGCAGCTTCTGGAACGTGGTGCTGAGGCCGATCTGGACCTCACCACCTTCGTCTTCGCTGCCGAGGACGCGGAACCGGTCGTCGGAGACCAGCGCCATCGCGTCGAACGACGCACCCCCCTCGGCCTCGGTGCGCACGCGGAGCTGCCCGTCGTAGTACCGCGGGGCCTGGAACTGGCTGCCGCCGTTGTTCAGGATCGGGTTGAGCACGGCGTCGATGTACGAGCGGCGCACGCTCCCCCAGACATACGTTCGTTCCGAAATCTTCTGCTGGGTGTACGCTGCCGCCTGGAACACGTCGACCGAGACGTAGGTGTGGCGCTCGTCGGGCAAGGAGTCGCTGGTGCGCAGGTCGACCAGGCCGCCGAGCTGCCGCCCGTAGCGCACGCCGTAGCCGCCGGGCAGGTACGCCACCTCCTGCAGGAGATCGCCCGCCATGACCGTGGTGAGCCCGGCGAAGTGGAACACGATCGGAATCGACCCGCCGTCGAGGGCGTACGCCGAGTCTTCGGGGGATGTGCCGCGGATGATGAGCTGGCCGATCCCGAGCGGCGGCCGCGCGACGCCGGGCAGGTTCTGGACGACCTTGACGACGTCTCCGTTCGTTCCAGGTAAGTAGCGGATCTCCTCGACGGAGATCACCCGCACCGTCGTGTCGGTGGGTGTGCGGGTGCCCTCGACGACGACGACGTAGTCTTCCCCGGGGGGCAGCTCGCGCTCGGGCTCACCCAGCACCACCTGGAGCTCGGTGCGGCGCGCCCCGTCGAGCGAGAGCGCGGTGACGGCGGGTGGGCGCGCCCCCTCGGTAGCCTCGAGCGTCCAGGAGCCCGGCGCGACCTCGACGGTGAGCGCGCCCGTCGCGTCCGTGCGCCCGCCCGCGGCGACCCCGTCGTCACCGCGCAGCACCACCGCGGCGTCCGGGATGGGGACGCCCGCGGCGTCGGTCACCAGGAGGACCACGGTCGCCGTGACCCGCGGCGGCGGCTCGTACGACAAGACCCACTCGATCGTCGCCGGGGTCGGGGTGCCGGTCGGGTCCGTCGCCGGCGTGAACGTGGCGGCGAGGGCGGCGGCGACGGCGGCGGCGTCGGTCTCTTCGTCGACCCCGACCACCACCTTGGCCGACCGGACGGCGCCGAGCGCGTCGATCTCGACCGCCAGCGTGACGGACACGGGCGCGCCGGCGGCGATCAGCGCCTCTGGCCACGCGACCTCGGGGGGCGTGGTCGGTCGGGGCGCCGCCGCGACCGCCGGCGCCTCCGCGGTCGGCGCCTCCGCGGTCGGCGCGGGCGGTGGCTCCGCCGCGAACGCGGCGGTGATGGCGCTGAGGACGAACATCTGGCTCCCGATGGGTCCTCAGTAATACCTATTCAAAAGTAGTGCAATACATGTTCAAACCGCGGACTCGGTGGGTCCCCACCGGGCGAGGTAGGCGCCGAGGCGCATCTTTCGGCGCGCCTGATCCGAGGACATATAGCGAATCATGCCGAAAATGGGCCGCTCGGGCCCCCATGGCCGGTCGAACCGACCGAGCACCCAGCCGATGCCGCTCCACGAGTTGGCGTCACGCCCGTCGAGCGCCCACCGGTTGTTCAAGTACACCAGTCGGTCCCACGCCTGCTCGGGATCGTCGCTCCATTCGAGGATCTTCTTTCCCCACAACATCCGCAGCGCGTTGTGGATGCGGCCGTCGCGCACGAGCTGGCGCTGCGCGGCGTTCCAGATCTCGTCGTGCGTCTCGGCGCGCTCCAGCGCGTCGCGGTCGTAGCGCACCGCGCGCGCGTCGGTGCGGTGCGCCTCCAGGGTCGCGCGCGCCCAATCGGGCTGCCCGTCGTAACGGTCGAAGTCGTCTCGGTGGTGGCTGTAGACGTGGCCTACCTCCCGCCACGTGACCAGCTCGTCGAGGAACGCCTCGGACTCGGGGCTCATGCCCCAGAACCCTTCGCGCGCCCCCTTCGTGGGGCCGAGCACCGACGGCGACCACTGCTCGCGGCGCGCGATGGCGTCGAACACCTCGTGCACGCCGACGTGCCCGAAGTGCAGGTACGGGGACAGGCCGGACTGGGCGTCCGCGCCGGGATCGAGGCGCTCGTCGACGTAGCGCTCGAGGCCGCAGGTCAGGAACCGGTCGAGCGCGGCGCGCGCCTGCGCGTGCCCGCCGCGCAAGGTGGCGACCGGGCCGACCTCGTGATCGATCGGCAGCGATGCCAACAGCGCGTCGTCGGTCAGCGCGCCGGCCGGGGTGGGCAACCACGCAGGCCGGAGGCTCGCGGCGATGTCGGGGGCGGCTGGAAGATCCAGGCCGACGAGCGGATCTGGCGTCGGGGTCGTGAGGTGCTGGGTCAAAGACTGCTGCATGAAGCGGCGGTACGCGTGCGCGGTCGGGAACGCGCGGGGCGTGGTCGCGAGGGGGATCATCCCGATCCCGTCGACCCGCTCGAGGAGCGCGCCGACCTTGGTCGCCGCCGCGCGCTGCATACGCGAGAGGAAGAAGCCAGGTTGGTAGTCGGTGACGACCACACACGCGTCCGCGGCGAGCGCCTCCAGCAGCCCGCGGCCGTCGCCGGGCGCGCGCTCCACGTACGGCAGGTAGCGGACCGGGCTCTGGGCGAACGCCGCCTGGTTGTGCGCCATGCCATCCATGACGAACCGGTGAAACCGCGCGCTGGCGTACGGGTGGTCGACCCGCAGCGGCTCGAACACCACCAGCGGGCGCGCCAGACGACGCGCGGTCTGGATCGCGTGGTCGAGACCGAAGCTCCAGCGCGTGCGGCGCGCAGCGACCATCCAATATAGGATGTATCGCCTTTCTGGCCTGATAGGCTGGTCGTTCAGCTTCTCGACTCGGACCGTCGGCACGCGCATGGTGGATCTCCGCTGGCCGCTCTATGTCGCCCCATGCGGCCAGCGCACGTCCTGGGTTCGGGCTCCGGGTCGTGTGCGGGGTGGGACACAGTTCGGGGCTAACGTGAGGAGTTTGGGCCCCGCATGAGGTAGCGTCACGCGCCGGAGGCGCGGTGTTGGTGTTCCTTGCCCTGGGTGCCTTCGCGGCGCCCCCTGACGGCGTCGCGCTCGACCGCGTCGAGGTTTGGGACGCGGGCGCGCGCGCGGCGTTGGACGGCCCGCCCGGGTGTTGGGAGGTGGTCGGGCGCGCCACCTGGGACTACGACGCTGGCCGATTCGGGAGCTCCCAGGGAGACGCGGTGTTCTTCGGGCGCCTGGTCGACGGCGTGTGGGTCGACGTGCGGGTCTCCCCGCTCGGGGAGCTCGCCCGCGAGCGTTCGAAGGAGGCGTCGCTGATCTTCTCGTCGGAGCCGCGGTTCGTGCCGCTGCTGGGGCAGATCGGGCCAGCGTCGTTCTACGACCCAGGGGACGGCGCCACGCCGGACGCCGACGATGACGATCGTGGCTCCAAGCGCCGGGAGGCCAAGGACCCGGAGCCCGAAGGTCCAGAGAACGTGATCGAGCAGGTGTTCGCCGAGCTGGAAGGCGGCGCCGAGACGGTGTGGGCGTCGTGGCGGGAGGCCACGCGGTCGGTCGAGGTCGTCCGGGTGGTCCCGCTCGGCAAGGGCGCGCAGGCGCCCGTCGCCGAGGTGCGGGTGCGGTTCCCGGAGGGTGGCACCGAGCCTGATCGCGTCGACATCTCGTTCCCTCCTCAATTCATGGTCGGGGATGGGCCGGTCCGGGCGCGCGTGGAGGGCGCGCGGGTCGAGGCGTCGGTTCGTCCGCTCGCCGACGGTGCGTCCTTCCCCGCCGCAGAGGCATACTCGTTCACCGCGAGCGTGCTCGGGCTCCAGTTCACCGGCGCCCAGAGCGTCAAGTACACGAACGCGGTGCGGTGCTCGCCATGACGCCTTCGAACAAGGTCATCCTCGTCACTGGGTTCGGGCCGTTCAAGTCGGTGGTCGACAACCCGAGCGCCACGGTCGTACGCCAGATCTCCGGGGCGCGCGTCGCCGGGCGGACTGTCGTGGGGCTCGTGCTGCCGGTGAGCTTCGCGCGCGCGCCTGGCATGGTGCTGGACGCCGCCCGGCGCCTCGACGTCGAGCTG
>CAIUDO010000678.1 GCA_903897935.1 uncultured Pseudomonadota bacterium | reverse complement strand
GTCCGACTTCGTCGGGCGAACCGTCGTCTCCCTTGGTCGGTGCGGGCCCTGGCTGACGCCTCCGCCGCGAGCTGCGGAACCGATCGCGGGCGCCAGCGGATTCGCGGCGGACCGGGCCCTGCTTCCAGTATCCGCCCTCCCGGCAGTCGCTTCGGCTGACGCCTCCGCCGCGAGCTGCGGAACCGATCTCGGGCGCCAGCGGATTCGCGGCGGACCGGGCCCTGCTTCCGGTATCCGCCCTCCCGGGGTCGCTTCGGCTCGTCCGACTTCGTCGGACGAACCCTCGCCTCCCTTGGTCGGTGCGGGGCCCGGGCTGATGCTCCGCGGCTGGCTTGCTGCTACCCTACGCCCGAGGAGCGCGCCGTGGCGTACCTGATCCTGCATCCTGGGCTGCACAACGAGCGCAAAGTCGAGGTTCGGTTCGGTGAGAACGTCATCGGTCGGCTGCCGGGCAGCGCGTTGTTCGTCGACGATCGGAGCTTGTCGCGCCGCCACGCCGCCGTGCACCTCAACCACGACGGCGCGTACGTGCTCGACCTCGGGAGCAAGAACGGCACCTTCGTCGGCCATCGGCGGATCCAGCGCGCCACGCTTCGCGGCGGCGAGGTCATCCAGTGCGGCGACGTCGTCATGCAGTACGTCGCCGACGACAGCGCGTACCTGGACCCGCCCACCGCGGTCAACGACCCGCGCAACGACCTGAGCCGCGCGCCGATCCACACCTTGTTGCTCGACGGGGGCGGCGGTACCGGGCGGATCAGCCGGTCGGCGCTCAACGTCGCAGCGGCGGACCCCGGCCAGCGCGCCGTCGACAAGCTCCGGATCCTGCTCCAGGTCGGGCAGGCGCTCGCCCACTCGGGCCCGCTCGACCCGCTGCTGCGCAAGGTGCTGGATCTCGGCATGCAGATCCTGGACGTCGATCGCGCGGTCGTGCTGATGCCGGACGGCAACGGGGTCATGCAGCCGCGGGTTTCGCGCACGCGCGCTGCGGTCGACCCCGATGAAGACGCTTATTCGCGGAACATCGTCGAGTATGTGCGTAAGCGGAACGTCGCGGCGATGTTCTCGGACGCTGCGCACGACCCGAACCTGGGCGGCTCGGCGTCGGTGGTGCGGCACTCGATCCGGAGCTCGTTGTGCGCGCCGCTGAACGGGCCGCTCGAGGGCCCGCTCGGCATCTTGTACTTCGACAACCTGTCGACCCCGAACCGGTTCACCGACGAGGACCTCGAGTTCGTCACCGCGTTCGCCAACCAGGCCGCGGTGGCGTTGGAGAACGCGCGGTTGTCGTCGCGGCTGGCCACGGAGGCGGTCGCGCGCAGCAGCTTGCAGCGGTTCTTGCCGCCGCGCACGGCCGAGCAGCTCATCCGGCAGGGGGCGCGGCTCGAGGTCGTCGAGACCACGGTGACGGCGCTGTTCTGCGACATCACGGGGTTCATGGCGTTGTCCGACCGCATCCCGCCGCGGGAGGTCGTCGCGTTGCTCAACGAGTACTTCCCACGGATGTCGGACATCGTGTTTCGGCACGAAGGCACGCTCGAGAAGTACATCGGAGACGCCGTGCTCGCCGTGTTCGGGGCGCCGTTCAAGCACGACGACGACGCAGACCGGGCGTTGCAAGCAGCGATCGACATGCAGCGCGAGATCGCGGCGCTGTCGGATCGCACGGGTGAGTTCCGCGACCTGCGCATCCACATCGGACTCGACACCGGGCTCGTCGCAGCCGGCACGATCGGCACTGAGCATTACCTACAGTACGCAGCGATCGGGCCGCCGACGAACCTCGCGAGCCGCATCTGCGGCGTCGCGGCGTCGGGGGAGATCTTGATCAGCGAGGCCACGCGCGGGGCGTTGGTGCGCGACCCGCCGTGCCCGATCGTGGCGCAGCCGCCGGTGACGATCAAGGGGCGGACGGACCCGCTGCGCACCTACCTGGTCGATTGGCGGGGTATGCGGCCATGATCCGCCGGGGTCTGTTGGTGGTGGGGTTGGCGGGCTGTGGTTCGTCGGCGGACCCGGACGCGCCGCAGGTGGTGGGCGCGACGCTGACCGTCGACGGAGCGCTGACCGGCTTCTCCGGCCTCGACGTCGACGAGCGCGGCGTGTTCTGGGCGGTCGCCGAGCGGGGCGCGTCGTTCGTTCTGTTCGACCCGGACGTGCTCGAAGAGGCGCGCGTGATGCCGATCCTCGGGGTCCCGGACGGGATGGACCTCGAATCCGTGGCGCTGTTGGGGGATCGCCGGGTGGCGGTGGGCACGGAGTCGCGAGGCGCGCGCGCGGTCGACTCGGTGCTGTTGGTAGAGGCGGCGAGCCGGACGGCCGAGGTGACGGGCTCGATCCCGGTGGCGTGGACGTTGTGGGGGTTCGACGAGGCGCCGGACAACCAGGGCGTGGAGGGTCTGTGCGCGGCGGACGGGGTCTTGTTGATGGCGGGGGAGCCGGTCCGGGTGGAGGGCGGCGGCCGGGTGGCGCCGATCGGGCGGTATGATCCGAGGCGCGATTGGATCCCGTACCTGCTGCCGCTGACGTCGGACGAGGGCAAGGTGTCGGGGTTGTGGTGTCGGACCGAGGAGGACGTGCTCGAGGTGTGGGCGATCGAGCGCCACTACGGGACGGTTCGTTTGCTTCGGTTCGAGGTGCCGGCGCGTGGGGACGGCGGCGCGCTGGCGGCGCCCGTGGTGGTGAAGGACCTGGCGCGGTCGTTTCCGCGGGGGTCCTTCCCGTTGGGGATCCCGAACCTGGAGGGGTTGGTGGTCCACGGGGGGCGCGGGTACATGATGGCGGACGCGTCGGGTGGGGGCTCGAACCTGCTCGTCGAGGTGTCGCTGCGGTGAGCGGTGGGCTGCAGCGGCAACGCCAGCAGCCACGCCCCTTTCGCCATAAACAAAGAGGCCCCGCACCGACCAACAGAGACGTAGGTTCGTCCTACGAAGTCGGCCGAACCGAAGCGGCCGCCGGAATGGCGGATGACGGAAGAAGGGCCAGGTCCACCGCGAATCCGCTGCGCCCCTGATCCGCTCCGCAGCTCGTGGCGGAGGCGTCAGCGAGGGCCCGCGGCGACCGCCGCAGGCCCTCTGATGAGGGCAAGCTCGGACGCGCGCTAGAGCGACGTCGCCGAGAACAAGTACACCGCGCCCTTCGAGCTCGACTTGCCGACGTCACCGACGATCAGCTCGTCCGCCCCGTCGCCGTCGAGGTCGCCGACCAACACCGCCGGCCACCCGAAGTTCACCGAGCCCGCGTCGACCGAAGTGATCTCCACGTCCGCGTCGATGAGGCCGTAGCTGCCGTCGCCGATCGGGCCGTACCACAAGTAGCCGGCCTGCGAGTACGAACCGACCGTGAGGTCGCCGTTGCCGTCGCCGTCGAAGTCGCCGATCGACGCCGACTCACCAACGTACGTGTACTCGGTGTCGCCGAGCACCTCGATCTCCGCGTCCGCCACGGTGAACCCGCCCGTCGCCAGCGGACCGCGGAACACCGACACCCGGCCGGCGTTCTCCGCGATGTCGCTGTCGCCCGACGCGCCCACGATGAGCTCGTTCACGCCGTCACCGTCGAGGT
>CAIUDO010000677.1 GCA_903897935.1 uncultured Pseudomonadota bacterium | reverse complement strand
GTACCTGCACGCCGGGGACGCCATCGAGGCGCGCGGTGGCTGACGAACTTGTGATCCGGTGCACTAGGTGGCCGTCGCCATTCGCGTCGAACCCACCCACCACGTCACGCCCGAGCCAATCGGCGGCCCACTCGCCGGGCGCGTAGTCCGTCTCGAACGTGGCGCCCATGCCGCCTTCCCCTAGCTCTCCAGAGGGCGCTACCGTCTCCCCGCACGCCCCGACCACCGGCGGGTCGGGGTCGTGCCCATCGCAGTTCCAGTCGATCCCGTCGCCAGGCGGGTCTTCAGCGCCTGGGTGGATCGCCGGGTCGGCGTCGTCGCAGTCCCAGCCGCCGACCTGTTCGGCCTCCCACCCGTCCCCGTCGACGTCGACCCAGTCGAAGCCGTCGCAGTCTTGGTCGGTCCCGTCGTACGGCACCTCGGTGGCACCCTCGTGGATCGTGACGGCGCCGTCATCGCAGTCGGTCCCACCCACCCCATCCCACGCCTGCCCGTCCCCGTCGACGTCGACCAGGTCGTACCCGTCACAGTCCTGGTCGATCCCGTCGTAGGCGACGTCTTCGTGCCCAGGGTAGCGCTCCGGGTCGGCGTCGTCGCAGTCGGTGGCGCAGCCGGCGCCGTCCGCGTCGGTGTCGTCCGCGTCCACGCCGTCGCAGTCCTGGTCTACCCCGTCGCACGGGGCGTCCGGCGCGCCGGGGAACACACTGGCGTCGAGGTCGTCGCAGTCGCTGCCCCCGTACGCCGCGTCGATCTGCCCGTCCCCGTCAACGTCCGGGCGCTTGCCGCGGCACGCCGAGAGCATGATCAGCAGGAGGAGCGGCTTCATGGCTGTGCCAGCCCGTGGTTGTTGCGACGAAAGCGCGGCCAGGGGCCCGAGTAGCCTGCCAGGTGGATGACGGCCTCGGGGTGGCTGGTGTCGTACTCCCAGAACCGACCGTCAGACGTAGACACGTACACCATCGATCCGGTCTTCAGATGGATCACGCGATGGACCCGACTCGGAACCACGGTCACGCTGCACCTCCACGGCCGACATCGGCACGGTGTCGACCTTACACGATGGATTCGTGTGGCGCAACCACGGCATGTGAGACGGCGCACAATTACGAGCGCGGCGGGCATCAACTCGTCTCGCGTGCTGTTGCAGGAGCGTTGTGCCGGACCTCGCAGCGGCGCATCCGAGGTCCGTTCAGGTGGCGCTCGACGACGCCGTGAGGATTGCCCTGCCGGGCCGCCGGATCCAGCAGCGAACGGGGCGGTGGTTTCGGGAAGAGGAACCAGCCAGGGACATGGGACGCACGAAGTACCCGCCAACTCCGGTGTCGGGGCGTCGCGCAGTCCGGGGTCGTCCGCGAGCAGCTCCCCGCCGACCCGCTCTCCGGGAAACGCGGAAGCGCATCCAGTCACCGGACACCACGCGCGTGGGCCGAGCCCATCAGGCCATGGTGGCGGCGGAGGCCTCCTTACCCTTCCTGCAGCACGACGATCGCGTACGGGCTGTCGGTCAGCGTGCCCGACGCGTTGGCGCACGTGATGTTGACGGTGTCGCCCGCCCACGCCGCC
>CAIUDO010000676.1 GCA_903897935.1 uncultured Pseudomonadota bacterium | reverse complement strand
GGTGTTCGTCGACTACATGAAGGCCACGGGCGACGTTCAGCATCGAGCCCGACGGCTCGATGGCGCGGCGCTGGAACGAGCTCCAACTCGACATGATCCGGCGAGCGATCCCCCACCCCCCGTTCCACGCGCGCAATCTGTATCACGTGTCGGTGGCGATGTACGACGCGTGGGCGGCGTACGAGCCCGACGCGACCGGGTTCGTCTACACGGTCAAGCACACCGCCGACGACAAAGAGGCCGCCCAGGACGCCGCGATCAGCCACGCGGCCGCCGCGGTGCTGCGTGAGCGCTTCACCGGCCAGAACGGCGAAGCGATCGACATGAACTGCATCGACGACTTCATGTCGGTGCTCGGATTCGACTCGGCCTACGAGGGCACGACCGGCGACGACCCGGCCTCGGTCGGCAACCTCATCGGCGCCGAGGTGCTGGCGCGCGTCCTCGGGGACGGCGCGAACGAGGGGAACGCGTACGCGGACACCACCGGGTACACGCCCGTCAACGAGCCGCTGCTCGTCGATCAGTTCGGGACGCCCCTCGCCGACCCGAACCACTGGCAGGAGCTCAACCTCGCGGTCGCCGAGACCCAGAACGGGCTCATCGTCGAGAGCGGCGTGCAGGGCTACATCGGGCCGAACTGGGGGTACGTCGAGCCGTTCGCGCTCCCCGATGCCGACGAGCGGGGGGTGCGGCTGGACGTCGACGTGGTGCCTTCGGTCGACGACCCGGAGATGAAGGACTGGGTGGTCGAGGTCATCCGTGACACCGCGTGGCTCGACGCCGACGATGGGGAGATGATCGACATCTCGCCGGGAGCGTTCGGCAACAACAGCCTCGGCACCAACGACGGCGCCGGGCACCCGCTGAACCCGGTGACCGGAGCCGCGTACCCGCCGAACATGGTCCCGCGCGGGGACTTCACCCGGGTGCTGGCAGAGTTCTGGGCCGACGGGCCCTCCTCCGAGACGCCGCCCGGCCACTGGAACACGTTGGCCAACGCGGCGTCCGACGCGTTCTCGCCCGACGACCTCCGGCCGTTCGGCGAAGGGGAGGCGGTCGATCGTCTGGAATGGGACGTGAAGATGTACCTCACGATGAACGGGGCGCTGCACGACGCCGCGGTGACCGCGTGGGGGATCAAGCGGGCCTACACGTCGACCCGCCCCATCAGCCTCATCCGGTGGATGGCGCAGAACGGCCAGTCGAGCGACCCGACCCTGCCGTCGTACCACGAGGACGGCTTGCCGCTCGAGGACGGGCTGATCGAGCTGATCACCGACGCGTCGAGCGCGCCCGGCGAGCGCCACCACCACCTCCGCTGGTGGATCGGCGAGGTGGCGGTCTTCACGTGGCTGGGTGAGCCCGGCGAGCGCACGTCCGAGGTCGGGGCGCACGGCTGGATGCGCGGCGGCGAGTGGATCCCGTACCAACGCCGCACGTTCGTGACGCCGGCCTTCCCGGGCCTGGTGTCGGGCCACAGCACGTTCAGCCGGTCGGCCGCCGAGGCGCTGACCCGCTACACGGGGTCCCCCTACTTCCCGGGCGGCCTGGGTGAGTTCGTGGCCACGCAAGGCGCGTACCTGGTGTTCGAGGACGGCCCGAGCGTCGACGTGCGCCTGCAGTGGGCGTCCTACTACGACGCCGCCGATCAGGCGGGGCAGTCCCGCTTGTGGGGTGGCATCCACATCTGGCCGGACGACGGCCAGGGGCGGGTGCTCGGCCACGAGATCGGGACGTTGGCGGCGGACAAGGCCGAGGCCCTGTTCGCCCCCTGACCGTCGGCTCCGCGCGCCGACGCCTCAGTCGGCGCGGACGAGGCGGCCCTCGCGCACCTCGAGCCCGTGCTTGTCGCGCAGCGCGATGGCCAGATCGTGGCCGGCGACGTCCAGCATGCCGAGGTCCCAACGGCGCATCGTGCCGTCCATCGACGCCGAGTACAACGCGCCGTCGCCCGCGAACACGAGGCCCGACACGTGGTGCTGGTGGCCGTGCAGCACCGCTACGAGGCTCTGCTCCCCCGCGACGGCCGGGGCGTCGAGCGCGAGGCCCTTGGGGGTGCTCCAGATGCGCAGGGTGCGGTCCCAGCTCGCCGACGCCAACCAACGGCTGTCCGGCGAGAACGCGAGGTCGGTGATCTGGTGCTGATGGCCGCCGAGCCGGTCCACCACGCGACCGGACCGCCAGTCCACCACCGAGACCTCGAAGGCGTCGCGCAGTCCGATCGCGATCAGCCGCCCGTCACCGGACAGCGCGGCGGTCCGTGGTGTAGGATCCGCCTGAATCTGTCCGATCCGGGCATAGGTGTGCGCGTCGAAGATCGGGGTCGGCCCCTCGCGGGTCAGGCCGGCGACGACGCGCCCGTCGCCCGACGCCACGACGCTGCGGACGCCGCCCGTGCCGGGCACCACGTCGATCAACGAGCCGTCGACCAGCGACCAGCGCTCGACCGGCCCGGTCGCGGCCGCCACCCACAACGCGTCGCCGATCACGAGCGCCTCGGCGCTGTCGCGCTGCGCGGGCCGCGCCCACCGCACCGCGCCGTCGTCCTCGATCAGGCTGACGACGCCGACCGCGTCGACCACGACCACCCCGCCCGGCGCCGCCTTGACCCAACGCCCGCGGGTGACGGCCGGATCGTCCGGGGCAGCCTGACCCCACGCGACGAGCCGCCCCGAGGCGTCCAGCGCGATCGCGTGGCCGCCAGGACCTCGCGTGATCCCCACCGCCGGGGCCCCCAGGTTCACCAGCGGCTCCAGCCCGTCGCCGTCGGGGGGGGCCCCCACCCACGCGGTGACCACCGGCGCTCGGCTGGCGGTGAGCAGCGCGCCCGCGCGCGTCCACCCCGTAACCGCGTTCCAACCGTCGCTCCCTGGGATGTCGGCCAACCGCGCGCCCGTGTCGACGCGCCACACCTTCGCGGTGAGGTCCTCCGAGCCGGTCGCGAGACGCCCGTCGTGCGACCACACCACGTCGTGCACCGGCCCGGCGTGCCCGGTGAGCCGAAGGCGCTCGGCCCCCGACGCGACGTCGAACACGTGCGTGTCGTTGTCGGGGCAGCCGACGGCCAGCTCCCGACCGTCCGGGGACCACGCCAGCGCCGTCGCGGTCCGGAAGTGCACCGGGAGGTGCTGGGTCTCGACCCACGCCCCTGCCTCGTCGCGCGACCACACGACCGCGTCGGCCGCAGCGGCGGCGATCGCGAGCTCCCGCCCCGACGGGGAGAAGGCGACCGCGTTGATCTGGCCCGCGAGCTCGAGCGTGGTCGACGCGCCCGACGCGCGATCCAGGATCGTGACGTTGCGGCCGTCCCCGAACGCGACCTGGGCGGCGCCCGCGGTCAGCGACACCGCGCGCGCCATGCCGGTGCCCGACCACGCCTGCACCACCTCCCCGGTCGAGGCGTCGAACAGGCGGATCGTGCGCGGGCGGCCGGCGGTGGCGAAGTGACTTCCGTCCGGTGAGAACACGACGACGTGCGTGCGAGACGGCTCGGCGCCGGGCACCGGCAAGGCTGGCGCTGCACCGTGTAATTCGAGCTGGAACGTTCCGTCTGGGCCCGAGCACAACGCGCGCTCTCGGGTGGGGTCGACCGCGAGCGACAAGCACCCGCCCGGCACCGGCCACTGCTGGGCCCGCGCCATGCCGACGTCCGATCCCATCCTCGCCAACACCCCGCGCGCGAGCGGGCTCTCCGCGAGCACGAGGGACGACGCCGCGAACAGCACCGAGGGCAGGCGGTCGCCGTCGTCGGCGAGGTGCGCCGCTTTCTCGGCGTAGGCCCCAGCCAGCGCGTCGGCGACCTCGAACGAGAGCCCCATCGCGCGGTCGCGCTCCTCGCGCACCCGAAGGTGCGACACCACCGCGAACGTGACGACGAGCGCGGCCGCGATCGCCGCGACCGACAACACCGGCCGATGTTGCCGGGTGAACCTGGCGACGATCTCGAGCGGGGAGTACTGGTACGCGCCCACCTGTCGCCCGTCCCGCCACGCTTCGAGGTCCCGCGCGAGCTCGCGCGCGGACGGGTACCGGCCGTCGACCTTGGGGCAGAGCGCCTTCTCGGCGATCGCCACCAGCTCGGTCTGGGCGAGCGGCTCCCGCTCACGCACCGGCACGACGACCGCCGCGCGCACCAGCCGGACGACGTCGTGCGCGTCGGCGCCCCCGAACGGGGGCACGCCTACCAGCAGCTCGTACAGCAAGGCGCCGAGGCTCCACACGTCGGACCGCGCGTCGAGCGTGTTGACCTCGCCGCGGGCCTGCTCGGGGCTCATGTACGCGGGGGTGCCGAGCACCGTCCCATGCGACGTCCAGCGCGCGTCGACGACGGTCGGGCCGACCTCGGGCCCACCTTCGGACTCCTCGGGCGCGCCGATGGCCTTGGCGAGCCCCCAGTCGACCAGCCACGTCTCGCCGTACTCGCCGAGCACCACGTTCGCTGGCTTGATGTCGCGGTGGATGATGCCGCGCGCGTGCGCGTAGGCGACCGCCTGGCACAGGTCGATGAGGTGCGGCATCAGCCGCATGCGGTCTTCGCTCGACCGGCACGACGCGAGCGCCTCGGCGAGCGACCGCCCCGACAGCAAGCGCATCGTGTAGAAGGGGCGGCCTTGCTCGTCGCGGGCGGCGTCGTAGATCGGCACGATGCCCGGGTGCTCGAGGCCGGCGGTGAGCCGAGCCTCGCGTAAGAACCGTCCTTCGCCGAGCAACGAGCCGGAGGTGCCGGGCTCGCGCACCTCCCCGCGCAGCTCTTTGCGGGCCACGGTGCGGCCGAGCCGGTGGTCGTGGATCGCGAACACGTCGCCGATGCCGCCGCGCCCGACGAGCCGCAAGGTGGTGTACCGGTCGGCCGCGACCCATGGGTCTCCGCTCGGACCTGGCGGCCGCACCGCCTGGTCGGGCAGCCAGGTCCACGTGTCGTTGGCGTTCTGCGGGGTCGGTCCGTCTTCGTCGCGCTTCACGCGAGCTCCGGGGGCCGCCATGGATATCCCGATGCGTCCGGCCCGCTTCGATCATGCTACGCCGTCGCGGCTGGGGAGCGGATGTGGTGGTGGCTGTGGATCGCGTGCGACGCGCCCCCCGAGTGCCCGGCCGGCACGTCGCCGCACCCGTCCGGAGTCGGGTGCGCCTGGCCTGATGGGGCGTTGCACGGTGACTTCACGCTCGTGCACCCCGAGTCGGGTCGGGTGGTCGAGCGCGGTGTCTACACACGCGGTCGACGTGACGGCGTGTTCACGACCTACGCCGACGACGGATCGGTGGCGGAGACGGTCACCTGGGTCGACGGCCGCCGGGACGGCCCGGAGCGGCGGTACCTGGGCGCGCTCGAGGTCGCGCGCGGCGCCTGGGTCGCGGATCAGCGGCACGGCCGGTGGTTCACCTGGCGCGCTGACGGATCCCCGGAGTCCGAGCTCGTGTGGGAGCGCGGGTCGCGGACCGGCGATCAAGCGTGGTTCGACGTCGACGGGCGCCCGGTCCCGTGCCCGCCGGGCGCGGCTCCGGTCGACGCGGGCGGGCTGTCGGCGTGCCAAGGCGTCGACGGGCTGGAGGGCGTCGTCCGGGCGCCGTCGATCGCGCTCGTGTACGCCGGCGGGGTCCTCGACGGGTGGGCGACGATCGGGCCGCTGCGCGCGCCGTTCTCGGAGGGGCAGCTCGTCGGTCCGCTCGAGGTCGACGGCGTCGCGTGGCCAGTCGACGGTCAGCCGGTCGTGGTCGGCGGCTTGCTCGACACCTCACCGCGCGACGCGGGCGGGGCGCGCGACGGGGTGTGGCAGGTCGTCGGGGCGGACGGGCTCCCGCGGTGGTCGCTCGACACCGACGCCGACGGCCCGGCGGGGGCGCTGGCGG
>CAIUDO010000675.1 GCA_903897935.1 uncultured Pseudomonadota bacterium | reverse complement strand
GCGTTGGAGCGGTTCGGGCGCGAGCTCGGGCGCCTCGTCGCGGGTCACCAGGCGGGCAACGTGCAGCGGCGACGGGTGATCGAGGAGCTGCGCGCAGGCGTCCGCTTCTCGGCGATCGAAGCCTGGCTTCCGGCGCTCGTCGGCACCGTGGCGCCGCTCGACGTGATGGCGACGCTCGAGCGCGTGGTCGTCGACCCGGACGAGGTCATGCTCGCCCTGCGCGACGCCGAGCGGATGGCGGCGCAGCGATACGCAGCGATGGATCCCGAGGATCGCCCCCTGGTGCCCCCGTCGGAGCGGTTCGTCCCGGCGGCGGAGGCGTGCGCGGCGCTGAGCCCGGAGGCGGGCGCGTTCGAGGTTCGTCCGTTGGCGATGGCGGGGCGCGCCGTCGATCTCGGAGGTCGCGCGCCGGAGTCGTTCCTGGTGCGCGGCGTCGACCTCGCGCCCACCGCCGAGGCGCTGCGCGCGAAGGCGGGATCCGGGCTTCGGGTCGTATTGGTCGCCGAGCGCGCCCCGCGCGCCGAGCTGCTGCTCGAGATGCTGTCCCCGCACGGGCTGCGGCCGAAGGTCGTGCGCTCGCCCCACGACGGCGAGCCCGGCGACGTCCTGCTCACGCTCGGGGACCTGCCGCGCGGGTTCGTCGCCGAAGACAGCGGGATGGCCTTCATCCCGGCCGGCGCGTTGTTCGGCGAGCGCCGCGCGGGGCCGTCGCGCACCGACGTGCGCTTCACCGCGAGCGTCGACACGCTGGCGGCGCTGCGCGACGGCGACCACGTCGTGCACAAGCTGCACGGCATCGGGATCTTCCGCGGGGTGCAGCGCGTCGTCGTGAAGGGGGACCTCGAAGGCGGCCCCACGGACGTCGCGCGGGCGGTCGCGGCGCAAGACTGCTTGAAGCTCGAGTACCGCGACGGCGACCTGCTGTACCTGCCGGCGACGCGCCTCGACCTCGTCAGCCGGTACCACCCCGCGCACTCGGGCGACAACGTCCGCCTGGATCGGCTCGGCGGCGCCACGTGGGCCACCCGGACGGGCAAGGTCCGCGACAGCTTGTTGGCGATGGCCCAGGCGTTGCTGGCGTTGTCCGCGCGCCGTGAGCTCGCCCGGCGTGAGCCGCACGCGCCGCCCGGCCCGGTGTACCGAGCGATGGAGGCGCGGTTCCCGTACGAAGAGACCCCCGATCAGGCCGCCGCCATCGACGCGATCCACGAGGACCTCGGCAAAGAGGGGCCGATGGACCGCCTGCTCGTCGGTGACGTCGGCTTCGGCAAGACCGAGGTGGCGATCCGGGCCGCGGTGCGGGTCGTCGAAGGTGGGCGGCAGGTCGCGATCTTGTGCCCCACGACCGTGCTCGCGTACCAGCACCACCAGCGGGTGCTCGAGCGCGTCGCGGGCCTGCCGATCCGGGTCGGCATGATGTCCCGGCTCGTCGATCGCACCGAGCAGGACGGCGTCGTCGACGGTCTGCGCACCGGCGCGATCGACGTCGTGATCGGGACCGTGGCGTTGTTCGGGGCCGGCGTGAAGTTCAAAGACCTCGGCCTGCTCGTCATCGACGAGGAGCACCGGTTCGGGGTCAAGCAGAAGAGCCGGTTCCAAAAGCTGCGTGAGTCCTTGGACATCCTGTCGATGTCGGCGACGCCGATCCCACGCACGCTCGAGATGGGCCTCACCGGCATGCGCACCATGTCGTTGATGCAGACCCCGCCGCGGGACCGGCTGTCGGTGCACACCACGCTGGCCCGCATGTCGGAGGCCCGGGTCCGCGACGCGATCCTCGGCGAGCGGGAGCGCGGCGGGCAGGTCTTCTTCGTGCACAACCGCGTGGCCGACATCGAGGCGATGGCGGCCCGGCTGGCCGAGTGGGTGCCCGGCGTGCGCTGTCAGGTCGCGCACGGGCAGATGACGCCGGACGCCCTGGAAGACGCGCTGCTGCGGTTCGTCCGCAAGGACGCCGACGTGCTCGTGTGCTCCGCGATCATCGAGAGCGGCGTCGACCTGCCGAACGTCAACACCATCATCGTCAACGACGCCGACCGGTTCGGGCTCGCCCAGCTCTACCAGCTCCGCGGGCGGGTGGGCCGGGCGGCGGTGCGCGGCCGGTGCTTGTTGTTGACCGCCGAGAACCCTACGCGCGACGCGCAGCGGCGCCTCGGGGTGCTCATCGAGCACGGGCAGCTCGGCGCGGGCATGCAGATCGCGCTCGCGGACCTCGAGATCCGCGGCGCCGGCAACCTCGTCGGCGACGCTCAGAGCGGCAACATCGACGCGGTCGGCTACGAGACGTGGCTGGAGCTGCTCGCCGAGGCGGTCGAGCGCGCCCGCGGCGCCCACCGGCGCCAGCAGCTCGAGCCGGACGTCGAGGTGCCGGTCCAGGCGTTCGTGCCGGAGTCGATGGTGCCGGACGTGCAAGAGCGCCTCGCCTGGTATGAGCGGTTCGCGTCGGCGCGCACGCCGGCCGAGGTCGACGTGCGTCTCGAGGAGTTCGAAGACCGTCTCGGCGACGCGCCGCAGGAGGTGCGCAACCTCGCGGGCCTGCACATGGTGCGCGCGTGGTGCCAGACCCTGGGCGTCCAGCGCGTCGCATGGCTGAAGGTGAGGATCGTGCTGGATCTTGCAGCGGAGACGTCGCTCGGACCCGACGCGGTCGCGCGGGTCGTCGCCGCCCACCCGAAGCGCATCGCCACCCGGGACGAGCGCGGGGTGCGTCGCCTCGAGGTGCGCTTCTTGCAGAAGGAGGCCGAGCACCCGTTCCACCTGCTGCGGTGGTTGTTCCTGCAGCTCCGCGACGCCGCGCGCTGACGCCCGGCGCGATGGTCCCAGGGCTGCGCTTACAGGGTCTATCCGGCGCTTCGCACGGGGGTCATCGTCGTGTATCGACGAGTGGTGCCTCCCGTCCCGCGCGCCCGCGCAGGACGACGCTCGGCCTTCCGTTCGGGCGTTGAACATCGGAAGTACGAAGGGAAGCAGCAATGTCTCGATACAAGCGCATCTTTGGTGCGGCCGCGCTCGCCGCCATCGCCATCACCGGTGTCATGCTGTGGCTCCGCGCCCCGGCCCGCCGGTGTCGACGGACCACACCACGCGCCCGGACTCAGGCTCGAGCCGGGTCACGAAGCGGCCCTCGAACTCCAGCGCGCGCGACTGTGGCTCGGGCACCGTGGTCGCGAGCGTGGGCGCCGGGCCCACGTGCAACCCGCCGTGCCGGGCGGACAGCCAGGCCACCCGCGACGAGGCGCCCCCGGCGCCCCCGAGCGCAGCCCGCGCGGCCTCGAGCGCGATCGCGGCGTGAGGCTGATCGGCGAGCTCGTGGCGGGCGACCTCGGCGGCGAGCCCCGCACTACGGCCTCGTTGCGCGCCGCTTGCTCCCGCTCCAGCGCCCGTTCGGCCCGTTGCCAGAGCAGGGTCACGACCACCGCGCCTACCGCGAGCCCGAGGCCCGAGATCGCACCTCCCGCCATGGCGAGGCGACGGCGGCGCCGCTCGGCCCGCTCGGACGCATCGAGAAACCGTCGCTCCGGGCCGGGCAGCCACGGCGCGGCGGCCTGCCGCCACTGCAGCGCGGCGGCGAGCCGATCCCGGCCCCACAGGTCCGACGCCCGGCCACCTCCGGCGTCCCAGGCGTCCGCCGCCACCCGGATCGCGTGCCGCAGCCGCTGGCCGGCGCGGTCCGCTTCGACCCAGCCCCGCAGCCGCTCCCAGCCGAGCAGCTCCTCGTCCGCGAGCTCGAGCTCATCCCCCCGGGCCACCACGAGGCCGGCTCCGACGCCCGCCGCCGCGGTCTCCCCGTCAAGATCGGCGGTGCGGCGCGGAACGACGCGCCACTCCGCGTCGACCAGCCAGCGCACGAGCTCCCGCACGCGCTCCCGCCGCGCAGGGTCGAGCGCCAGGAACGCCTGCTCCGCCGCCGCGATCCGGGCGTCGCGAACCGAGCGCGCGGTCTCCTCTTCGCGCCACCGGCGCACGTCCGCTGCCAGGGCCCCGGCGTCCGGGTAGCGGTCGGAGGGCTCGGGCTCGAGCGCGCGCCGACAGATCGCGTCGAGCGCGGGCGGGACGCGCGGACCGCGCAGCACGACCCGCCCGGCCGACGGGGGGCCGCCGGTGAGCACATGGTAGAGGATCGCCCCGAGGGAGTACACGTCCGACGCTCGGCCCAAGGCGTCGATCCGCCCGGCGTGCTGCTCGGGAGACATGTACCCGACCGTACCGGCCACCTGACCCATCTGGGTGTCGCCTGGCGCGAGGAGCGGCGCCTCCCCCGACGCCTCGTCACCCGGATCCGACGTGCCGATGCGCTTGACGAGTCCCCAGTCGACGACGTGCACCTCGCCGAACCCGCCGAGCATCACGTTGTCGGGCTTGAGATCGCGGTGGAGCACGCCACGCGCGTGGGCGTACGCAAGGGTGTTGCAGACGTCTTCGAAGATGGCCAGCAACCCGAGGAACGTGCGTCCGTCCGGCGCCGGGCGTCAGGTCCCTGCGCCGCTCGCGGCGTGCACGGCAGCGATCGCCTGCGCGAACGTCTCGCCACGGATCTCTTGCATGACATAGAACAGCCGGCCGTCCGCGAGCCTCCCGACGTCGTGCACGGGCACGATCCCCCGGTGCTCGAGCTGCGCGGTCGCGCGCGCCTCGTTCATGAAGCGCCGCGTCAGCCGCGTCGACAGCTCGGGCCTGAGCAGCTTCAACGCCACGAGGCGGCCGAGCTCCTGATCGTGGGCCCGCCAGACCTCCCCCATGCCGCCAGCGCCGAGGCGCTCGAGCAGCACGTAGCGCACGGCGCGCTGGCCGGGCGCAGCGCCCTCTTCGTCGTCGGGAGACCAGGTTTCACCATCGGTGGACACGACGTGCGCTCCACAACCCCGGGCCAGCCCCGGCCTCCTGGTGATAGCAGATCCCGAGTCCAGTCATGGGCGTCGTCTCCGTCACGACCGTCAGGTGGGGTCGGGCACGAGGTCGTACAGGTCCGCGAACGGGGACGAGCGGCCGATGTGTGCGTCGCCCTCCCACCAGACCTCCCAGACGACCTCACCCTCGGGCGTCACCTCGCGCAGCCGCGCCTCCTCCCCGTAATTGTGCAGGGTGTTGCCTCCGGGCAGCCGGTGGACCTCCCCCATGAACGCGCCGTAGATCCCTTGCCCCTTGCCGAAGCTCCACACCTCACGCAGGGTTTGCGCGCCTTCGTCGAGCGCGTACTCGTACGCTACGGTCTCGTTGCGGGACGCCTCGGGGTCCCAGCGCTTCGACGACACCATCAGCGTGCCCGCGTCGGTGTAGATCGGCCCGTGCTGCCAGTCGAACTCCGACTCCGGTGGATCGAACGACCACGCGCCCGGGAGCTGGCCGAAGTAGCGGCGCGGCGCGCCCGTGGCGCCGTCGATCTCGATGACGGTGTCGATCGCCCAGCTCGAGATGAGGTACCGGTCCGCCGCCGCGTCCCAATACAATCCGTTGGTTCCGCAGCTCCCGCTTTGCCCGACGACCGCGTAGAACTGCCACTGACAGTCCCAAATGCGCGCCTGGACGCCGAAAACGTCGACGCGCTCGAGCGTCTCGTTGCTGTATCCGCCGTCGAGCGCGAGCCACACGATCCCGCCGTCGTCGTGCTCCGTGAACGCGTGGTGCAGGAACGGGGTGGGGTAGGTGTGGCTGACGACGCCGTCGAGGGTCAAGCGTACGACCTGCGACGCCGCCCCGAGGTCGTCTTGCGGCCAGAAGCTGTCGTAATCGACGAGCAGGTCGCTCCCGTCGCGCCCGATCCGCACGTACCGGCTGACGAAGTCGTGCGGGGAGGGGCGCGCCCACACGACGCTCCCCGAGCGATCCAGCACGAACACCCACCAGTCGCCGGTGCGCTCGTCGCCGACCCGGTTCATGCTGGTGACGACGTACGGAAGCCCGGCATCCCACCGCTCCGGGGCCGCGGTGAGCAAGATCGGGACCGGGAGCGTCTCCGGCCACGGCGCGGTGCGGACCACCTGCGGCTCGGAGACCAGGGTTTGGCCGTTCGCTTCGAGCACGACCTGCAACGTGGCCTCGACGCCGAACGGCAAGCCGAGCACCACCTGGCTGTGCGCGCCTGCGTCGAGGGTGTGGGTGGGCGTGGACCCGGCGTGGTCGCCGTAGGTGTAGGTGATGGTGGCGCTCGCCGGGCAGCCCTGCGTCCATGCGACGCGCGGGACCGTCCCGAGATCCGGCACCATGACGACGTACACGTCGGTCAGGGTGAGCGGAGGCTCGGGTGGCGTGGTGGCCGTCTCACGGGGCGGCGGCGCGATCGGGTGCGTCTCGACGCGGTCACACGCCCACAACGCGCCTACCAGGCCGACCCACACGCGACCTCCACGCACCGGGGTTAACCGATCGAGCACGAGGCGGCGGATCGCCTTACGAGGCGGCGGGAGGTCCGGTGCCGGTCGGGTTCGTCGCGCTCGTCGGGTCAGCGCTCGCGCAGGATCCCGCGCCGTTGTTCGTGCCGCGTGAGGATCCGGCGCCCGCCGTGGACGGGCCCATCCGCGCGCACACGCTGACCAACGCGGAGTCGATCTCGGGCCTGGTGTTGCCCGCTGGGTCACGGGTGTGGCTGCACGATGACGCCCCGGAGGTGGCCCTGCGGGTGGTCCCCGCGACGGACGTCACCTGGTGGGGGGTCACGTGGGCGGCGGGCGCCGAGGTGCGGCTCGACCTTGGCACCGCCGATCGTCCTCAACGATCCGGCACTCTGGCGTCGTCGCAGCGGGTCGGTGCGTTCTGGCTGGCCGGCGGCAGCTCGCTCGTGTTCTCGTGCGCCACCGCCGCGTGCCCGCCCGCCGAAGCGTCGTCGGTAGGCGCGATCCGCGGGGCGACGCTCGATCGTCCCGCCCGCGTCGGCCACGTCCGCTGGCCGCGCAGCGCCGAGCTCGTGCTGAGCGCCGAGGGTGGCGTCGAGCAGGCGCGGCTCCCGGTCGACAGCACCCTCCGCCTCCCGACCCACCCGCGGACCGTCGCCGATCACGTCGGCGCGATCACGTTCCACCCGACCGGTGAGGTCGCCCGCCTCGTGCTCGCCAAGCCCGTGTCCCTGCACCAAGTACGGGCCGCGGCGGGGCAGCCGCTCGCGTTCGGGCCCGACGGCGCGGTGGCGGCGCTCACCCTCGGTAAACCGGGCGTCGTGGCGGGGCATCGTCTGGAGGCGCGCACGAGCGTGTCGTACGCCGCCGACGGCTCCGTCGTCTTACGCAGCCCGGTCGCCCAGGTGGTCGCTGGGCTGCCGCTCGGTCCGGAGACGATCTCGCTGGAGCTCGACGCCGCGGGGCAGCCGCGCGCGCTCGTCACCGAGGGGGACTTCACGTACCGGGGCGTCGCGATCTCGGGGTCGGACCGCTACCGCGTGCTGTTCTGGGACGACGGCGCGCTGCAGGTCGCCCGCCTGGCCGAGCCGGTGGAGGCGAAGGGGCGCGTGGTGCCTGCGGGCGCCTACGTTCGATGGCATCGCGACGGCACGGTAGAAGAGCTCGACCCGGCAACGGTAGAGGATCGCTGACATGGTCGACGAAGACACCCGGTCGCTGCGCCGCGCCTTGCTCGCGCACATCGACATCTTCTGGCAGCTCAACGAGAAAGCGCTGCTGGAACCTACGGATCCGCTGCTCGTTTCGCGGCTGCCTGGGCTGCGCGTCGCGCGGATGGCGCCGTCAGGGCCGGGCGAGCCGTGGGTGTTCCTGTCGCTCGGCGCGTGGGAGCTGACCCGCGACGGTGGGCGTGGGTGGGAGTTCATGTGGCTCGCTGAGTCCCCGGACCCGGCGGGGGCGGAGGTCGTCGCGCGGGCGGTCCGACGTCACCTGTTCGACCCGACGGACGTCGGCGCGATCATCACGCTCGATCCTTCGGTCCCTGGGATCGACGCGCTGCTGGTGTGCCCGCCGTACCCGTTCAACCCGAGCCTCGAGTGGCTCGACGTCGGCGACATGGTGATCCGGTGCGTGTGGCTGTTGCCGATCACGCACCCCGAAGCCACGTTCGCGCGTACGAACGGCGTGGAGGCGCTCGAGCAGCGCCTTCAGGAGGCCCAGGCGCCGTTCCTCACGCTCGGGCGCCCGTCCGTCGTGTGATCACGGGCGGGCGCGGCCGCTGAACGGCGCGGCAGGCGCGTCGCGCGCCCGGATCGATCACTGGACGTCGATGTGGATCCGGTAGTCGGCGCTCGACCCCTGGCAGGAGCCGTAGCTGAACACGTGCACGCTGTGCGTGCCGTCGGTGGTCACGTTGAGCTGCGCCGACGGGCAGCGGTAGTTCACCGGCGTGTACTCGCAGTAGAAGCTGTCGTCTGCGAAGACCGCGGTGCACGTGTCGGGGCCGTTGATGAAGAACGCCGCGTCGAACGCGGTGGCGTCGGACACGGTGTCGACGCTGACGTACGCGACCTGACCCGCGGTGGCCTCGAACTCCCACACGTCGGCGAACTCGGAGAGGGCGGTGCCGGAGGTCGCGCAGTCGATCGACCCGAGCCCGTAGACGGGGCCGTAGAAGTTCGAGCTCGTCGACGACAAGGCGATGCCGCCGCAATCCTTGAGCCCGGCCTGACTCGCGATGGGGCGCTCGAAGGACCAGTCGATGTGGTCGGTGCCCTTGACCGGATCGGTGACGCGCGAGAACGCCGAAGGGCTGTAGGACCCGTCGTAGGTGAGCGCGTACCAGTACGGGCCGTACACGCCGTACCCGACCGAGGTGTAGTCGTAGGAGAAGTTGACCTGGAAGACGTTGGTCGCGGGGATGTACCCGTAGTACGGCACGAACGCCTGACCATCCGGCGCGAACGCGAGCGCGAACGGCCCCGTGATGTAGCCCACGGGCATGTTCACGAAGTAGGGCGGACGGTAGGTGCAGTCCGTGCCCTTCTCGGACTCGAGGGTGCCTTCGCCAGCGAACGCGAAGTCGCAGCCGTCGCACGTGCCGGAGTACTCCTCGGACGCCAACGAGACCATGGAGTCGCACAGCGCGACGCCGTCGAGATCCTGCTGGTAGTGGATCGAGCCGACGAGCATCTGGCTCTCGTCTTCCGCGGTGACAATGTCGGCGCTGCCGGTGACGTAGTGGCCGCCGTACGCGAGGTTCGCCCCGTTGTCGTTCGTGACGGTAAGGCCCTCTTTGCCGTAGTCGATCGGGGGCTCGGTGTCGGTGTCGGTGTCGGTGTCGGTGTC
>CAIUDO010000674.1 GCA_903897935.1 uncultured Pseudomonadota bacterium | reverse complement strand
GCCCGCCTCGCGGGCCGCGGGCAACGGCCGTCGCTCATTCAGGAGGGTCCATGCGTCTGACTTCACTGCTGATCGTGCTCGTCGCTTGCGGAAAGGACGACCACTCGGGCCTCGGCGGCGAGACGGGCCTGACGTCGCCGCCGACGGACTCGACGCCGATCACCACCGACGGTGTGTCGCCGGTGATCACCAGCGGCACGATCGACTGCTCCAACACCGGCGGGTCGTCGAAGGTCGACACGTGGTACGCGAACCTCACCGCGACCGACCCACAAGGCGCGGACACGCTCGTGGGCTTCGGCAACACGTTGACGGCGTATCAGGTCGCGAACGACGCCGAAGCCTACACGGACATCTCGATCGTGTGCGGCGACGACGGCGCGTGCTTCGGCTCGGTCAGCGGGGACGTGTCGGGCATCCCGTGCGCGAACGGCGACTCGTTCTACTGGGTGGTCGCCGTGCTCGACAACGAGGGCAACTGGTCGGAGCCGTTCACCCTCACGCCGCTTTGAACGCAGCGCCGCGGAATCAGCTCGCTTCCACCAGCACAGTGGCGGAGAGCACCGGAAGCTTCGCGTCACCGACGAGGTCGGCGCCCGTGACGGTGAGGGTGCCGGCGAGGTGCCACGCGTAGTCGTCGTACACGGCGCTCCAGACCTCGACCACCGTGCCCTCGGCGAGGCCGAAGTCGTTGCGGATGCGGACCGGCATGCCGCCCTCGGACTCGGCGTCGAACGGGTCGAGGTACCACATCGCGATCGGCGCGCCCGGCAGGCCGTCGTTGCGGGTGGGGAACGCGTCGGGCGGTACGGCGACGCCGGACAGCATGCTCACGTCGCCGAACAGCAGCTCGACGGTGTCCTGGCCGACCGTGAGGTAGAACCCGTCGACCAGCTCGATCTCCGCGGCCGTCGCGGGGTTCGGCACCGCCGCGTCGAGCTCGAGCATGGTGAAGGTGAGGTCGATCGTCTCGCCGTCGGTGGGGTTGAGCACCACCATCGGGGTGGCCCAGGCGTCGTTGTCCGGCGAGAAGATGTCGATCGCGTGGGGGCACGCCGGGAGGCCGGTGAACGACACCGCGCCGTTGCTGTCGACGTCCTTCGGGATGCACCCGTTCTTGCTGCACGCGTTGACCGTGCTCCCGGTGACGGCGCCGCCGGCGAGGTCACGCAGCGTGGTGTTGAGCGACATCGTGGCGGGCGCGCCGTCGCACAGGTTGACCTCGGTGTCGGCGTCGGTGTCGGCGTCCGTGTCGGCGTCGGCGTCGGCGTCGGCGTCGGTGTCCGAGTCGGTGTCGGTGTCGGTGTCGGTGTCGGCCGGCGTGCCGATGGTATCGTTCGGTGCCTTGGTGCAGCTCGAGAGCAGGAGCAGGATCGGCAACAGGGCTGCGCGCATGGGCCCTCCGTGAAGTAGGTGGGGGTCGGTACCCCGGCGGCGCCGCTACCCGCAACTCTGGAGTGAGGACTTGCCGGTTTTTCGCATCCCGCGACAATTGGTGTTCCCGGATCCGGAGCTGGCCGCGCCGTCGGGGCTGCTCGGGGTCGGCGGCGACGTGTCCCCCGAACGGCTGCTGCTCGCGTACCAATCCGGGATCTTCCCTTGGTATTCGGAGCCGCCGCCGCTGTGGTACGCGCCGCCGTGGCGCATGGTGCTCGAGGTCGCCGAGCTCAAGGTGCCGAAGTCGACCCGGCAGCATGCGCGGCGCGGCACCTACCGGATCACGATGGACACCGCGTTCGCCGAGGTGCTGGACGGCTGCGCGGGCGTCGAACGCCCGGGGCAACCTGGCACGTGGCTCAACGAGGACCTCAAGGCGGGCATGCTCGAGCTGCACCGCCGCGGCGTCGCGCACTCGGTGGAAGCCTGGGACGGACCGTCGTTGGTGGGCGGGCTGTACGGGCTCGCGATCGGCCGCGTGTTCTGCGGCGAGTCGATGTTCGCGCGCGCGCCGGACGCGTCGAAGGTCGCGTTCGTGCGCCTCGTGCAGCAGCTCGACGCTTGGGGGTTCCCGCTGGTCGATTGTCAGGTGTACACCGAGCACCTGGCGCGGTTCGGCGCGGCTGAAGTCCCGCGGCGGGCGTTCTTGGCCCGGCTCGCCGAGCTGCGGGACGGGGGCCGGCCGGGGCCGTGGGCGCTCGACGATCAGAAGTAGTAGCGGCCGCCGATCGCGAGGTCGAAGCCGAGATCGAAGCGCGGCACGACGGTGGCGGCCAGGGCGAAGTCGGCGAACACCTGCACGGGCGCGTCCCACAGGTCGAAGTCGACGCCGACGGGCACGCGCGGCCCCAAGTACAGGGGGTCGACGCGGCGGAACGTGTCGCCGACCAAGAACGCGCCGATGCCCACGTGCGCGCGCACGTCGACGCCGTTCTGGCTGTAGAACGCGGGGGGCGCGTACAACCAGGCGGGGCCGACGTAGACGCCGCCCCAGCCCCAGGTCGACCAGCCGAGGTCGATCTGGATCGACGTGGTCTGGTTCATGTAGAAGCGGCCGGTCACCGTGGACGGGTCGCCGAGCCCGAGGCCCACGCCGAGGCGACGCTCATCGGAGACGTCGCTCTGGCCGGCCTCGGCGACCGTGGGCGCGAGCAGGCCCAACCCGAGCAGCAACAGCATGCTCACTCCTCGTCGGCGCCGTCGTCGTCATCGTCGTCTTCGATGCCGTCTTCGTCGTCTTCGATGCCGTCGTCGTCGTCGTCGTCGTCTTCGATGCCGTCGTCGTCGCCGTCTGCGGGCTCGTCGTCGTCAACGCCTTCGTCGTCAGCGCCTTCGTCGTCGATCGGATCGTCGTTGAGCCAGGTCGGGTCGTCGTTCCAGTCGGGGGCGGTCTCTTGCTCGTCCAGGCGCATGGTGCCGTCACGATCGAGCGGCTCGGTGTCTTCGGCGTCGGGCTCGGCGATCAGGAGGGTGTCCATGTCGTCGTCGACCTCGGCGCCGTCGCGCCGACGCCGACGACCACGCGGCTCCCAGCCGCCGTGCGCGGGCGCCTGCGGGACCGGGTAGGGCTCGGAGCGGGTCTCTTCCCAGGTGCGCCGGAACTCGGTGAGCGCGCGATCCCACCGGGCGAGCATGGGCGGGATGGCGAACGCGACCAACAACGCGCCTTGTTTCTCGCACAGCGGCTCGAGGCGGGACTCGACCTTGAGCGGCTCGGTGGCGTAGACCGCGAGCGCCGGGCCGTGCTTGTCGCGGTGGATGAGGATCACCGCCTTGACGAGCTGCAACGCGCCGGGGAGGGCGGCCGGCTGGAACCGCGCCGGGGGGCTGTCGAGGCTCGACATGCCGACGATGAGGTAGAGGCCGTCGAGCAGCGCGTCGTCGACGACCTGGCCCTCGTGCAGGACCGCGAACCCCCGCACGCGGTCGGCGTTCGGATCGGTGCCGAGCACGTCGCGGATCTCGCGGACCCCGTTGACGAGGCAGTGCCAGCGGACGAGCGTGAGCTGGCTGTGCCCGCCGGCGCGTGACCCGGAGTAGACCTCGACGCCCGCTGCGCGCTCCGGGATCTGGGACGGGTGGCCGTCTTCCATGAACGCGAGCAGCTGGCGCCGCGGGAACAAGGCCGCAGCGACCGCCGCGACGTCGATGCCCGAGTGCTGGAGGCCGCGGAGCGCGTCGCGCGCGGAGTCGTCGGAGAACGCGGCCCCCGAGATCACGACGCGGTTGAGCGTGGCGGGGGGCTCGCCCTCCCACGGCTCGATCCACCGCTCCCGACCGCGACACAAGCGGCCTGGATCGTTCGATTCAAACGGCGTCTGGCTGTAGCCGAGCGCGGCGATCATCCGATGCCTCATTCAAGGGCCGCCTGATAACCGGGTGGCGCAGGCGGGGGCGCGGCCGGGGCGGCGGGATTAGTGGCGTCGGCCTCGCGCTGCAGCGCGCCGGCGCTCGGAGGCTTCGATGTCGCCCCCACACGCGTTCTACGTCACGACCCCCATCTACTACGTCAACGGCCGCCCCCACGTCGGCCACGCGTACACGACGATCGCCGCCGACGTGCTCGCGCGCTGGCATCGCGCGCTCGGCGCTCCGGTCAAGTTCCTGACCGGCACCGACGAGCACGGTCAGAAGGTGCTCGACACCGCGCGAAAGCGGGGGATGACGCCGGAGGCTCACTGCGACGACATGGTCGCGCACTGGAAGGCCGCCTGGGTGCCGCTCGGCATCCAGTACGACCGCTTCTTGCGCACGACGGACGCCGATCACGTCGCGGTCGTGCAAGACACCCTCACGTGGATGTGGGAGCGCGACCTCATCTACCGGTCGGCGTACGAGGGCTGGTACTCGGTGGTCGACGAGGCGTTCGTCACCGACAAGGACGTCGCCGAGGGCAAGTACGACGAGTCCCAGCTCCAGCGGATCACCGAGGTCAACTACTTCTTCCGCATGGGCCGCTACCAGCAGGCGCTGCTCGACCACCTCGAGGCCAACCCCGACGCGGTGCGCCCGGCGAGCCGCCGCAACGAGGTGCTCGGCTTCTTGCGGCGCCCGCTCGAGGATCTGTGCATCAGCCGCCCGTTGGCGCGGATGCCGTGGGGCATCCCGCTGCCGTTCGACGACGCGTTCGTCACCTACGTGTGGTTCGACGCGTTGCTGAACTACCTGACGGCGACGGGCTGGTCGCCGTATCCGGAGAAGGCGGCTCCCGACTGGGCTTCTTGGTGGCCCGCCAGCGTTCAGCTCGTCGGCAAGGACATCTTGACGACCCACGCCGTGTACTGGTGCACGATGCTGCTGGCCCTCGGTCTGCCGTTGCCGCGCACGTTGTTCGCGCACGGCTGGTGGACGGCGGACGGCCACAAGATGAGCAAGTCGAAGGGCAACGTGATCGACGTCACCCGGCTCACCGAGGCGTTCGGCGCCGACGCGGTCCGCTACTTCTTCTTGCGCGAGATCCCCTTCGGCGGCGACGGGGCGTTCTCGTACGAAGGGTTCTTGACACGCTACAACGCCGATCTCGCGAACGACTTCGGCAACCTCGTGCACCGCGCTACCTCGATGACGGAGCGCTGGCTCGGCGGCAGGGTGCCGCCGTTGGGCGCCCTCGACGATCGGGAGCACGCGCTGGTCGCGCTCGCGCAGCGCGCGGCGACCACGTGGGCCGAGCAGATCCCGGAGCTCGGGTTCGGGCGCGCGCTCGAAGGTGTCTGGGAGCTCGTGCGCGCGGGCAACAAGTACATCGACGAGGTCGAGCCGTGGCGGCTCAACCGCGAAGGCGACACGCCGCGGCTCGCGCGCGCGATGCGCATGTCGCTCGAGGTGTGCGCGCTCGCCGGCGCGCTGCTCGAGTCGGTCATGCCCGCCAAAGCGGCCGAGCTGCTCGCGCGCGTCGGGGCCGGTGGGTCCGTGATCGCCTCGGAGGCGATCGCCGGGCGCTCGGTGTTGGCGGCGCTGCCCGAGGGGGCGCCGACCCGGTTCGGCGACCCGCTGTTCCCACGCTTCACCGAGATGCCGGCGTTGATCGCAGAGATGCTCTCGACCCCCCAGGAGGCCCCCGTGTCCGAGACCCCGCCGCCCACCACGCCCCCCGAGGTCGCCGCCGCCCCCGAGCGCGCGCCCGACAAGCCGCAGATCACCTACGACGACTTCGCGAAGGTCGACCTGCGCGCGGGCACGGTCGTCGCGGCGGCCAAGCACCCGAAGGCCGATCGCCTGCTCGTGCTGACGGTCGACGTCGGTGAGGCGTCCCCGCGCACCATCGTCGCCGGGATCGCGTCGAAGTACGCCCCGGAGGACCTCGTGGGTCGGCAGGTGGTCGTCGTCGTGAACCTCGCACCGGCCAAGCTCCGCGGCGTCGAGAGCCAGGGCATGCTGCTGGCGGCGGGCGGGCAAGACGTGCTCGCGCTGGTCACGGTCGACTGCGCGCCCGGCCAGTCGATCAAGTAGGGCGTTCTCGCCCGTGGGTGGGCGTGGTCGCGCAGCGCGCGTGCGCACAGACCCGGCGCCGCGCTGGTCGTCGGTGGCACGATGCGTGCACCACCCGCGGGTGCGCCGGGCCGGCGCTTCGGGGGAGCGATGCGAACCGTCGCGGAGTGGATGACGAGGGACCCTGTGTGCGTCACGGCGGGCGCGTTGTTGTCGGACGTCGCGCGGCACATGACCCAGCGCCGGATCCGGCACGTGCCCGTCGTCGCCGACGGGGCGCCGATCGGGATGGTCACCGACGACCAGGTCGCGCGGGCCGGGTCGTTGGTCGGCAGCCCGCCCGGCTTGTGGCTGGCGAGCGCGGGCGCGCCGGCGACCGCCCGCGAGACGATGGAGGCGTGCGCCGCGGTGCGGGCGGACACGCCGATGGACGACGCCCTGCGCCTCATGCGGTCCGGCCACGACGCGCTGGTGGTCGTCGACGACGAGCGGCGCGTGGTCGGCGTCGTCACCGAGCACGACGCGGTTCGGTACGCCTACACCGTGGTCCCCGCCGGGCAGCGCATCGAGTCTTTGCGCCCGGTCGGCGTGCTCTCGGTCCCCCCCGACGCCACCGTCGCGGCGGCGCTGCTGCGGATGACCGAGCACGGCGTGCGCCACCTGTGCCTCGTCGGCGACTCCGGTTTGTGCGGGGTGGTCAGCCTCACCCTGCTGCGGGGGATCGAGCCGTCGCGGAGCCACCTGACCGTCGACGAAGCGCGCGTCGCCGGGCCGGTGTGGTCGTTGCCGGCCGACGCCACCCTCGACGACGCGGTGTCGCTCATGGTGACGCATCACGTCGGCGCGGTGCCGCTGATCGACGCCGGGCGTCGGCCGGTGCGCGTGGTCACCCGCTCGGACGTGATCGAGTCGGTGATCGCGTCGTTAGAAGAGGAGGGGCTGTTCGAGGCGGTCACGCCGTCCGGGAGCTGGGGTTGATCCGATGAGCTGGAAGGATGCGTACCGGTCGAAGCTGTGCACCGCCGAGGCCGCCGTCGCGGGGCTGAGCCCCGGCGCGCACGTGTACATGGGCGGCAACGCCGCGACGCCGCGCGGCTTGTGCCGGGCGCTCGCGGCGCGCGCGGCCGAGGTCCCTGGCCTCACGGTCAGCCACGTGCTGCTGCTCGGCGACGACCCGCTCGCTGAGGCCGTCGCGGCCGGGCTGATCCGGCACCGCGCCTTCTTCGTCGGGCCCGCCGATCGCGCCGCCGTGGCGTCCGGGGCGTCCGACTACGTGCCGTGCAACCTGTCCGACATCCCGCGCCTGATCCGCGGGGCGCCCCTGGACGCCGCGTTGTTGATGACGGCGCCGCCCGACCGGCACGGGTTCCTCTCGCTCGGGGTCGAGGTGTTGGCGTCGCTGGCGGCCGCCGAGGCGGCGAAGACGGTGATCATCCAGGTGAACCCTCGGATGCCGCGCGTGCACGGGAACGCGTTCTTGCACGTCTCGGAGGTCGACCACATCGTCGAGCACGAAGAGGCGCTCGTCACGCTCGACACCCCGGCGCCTACCGACGTCGAGGTCCAGATCGCCGGGCACATCGTCCCGTTGATCCCGGACGGCGCCACGCTGCAGCTCGGCATCGGCGGGGTGCCGAACGCGGTGATGTCGCTGCTGGTGGGCCGGACGGGGCTCGGCGTGCACTCCGAGATGATCTCGGACGGCGTGATGCGCGCGTGGGAAGCCGGCGTGCTCACCGGCGAGAACAAGACGTTGCACCCCCGGAAGGTCGTGACGACGTTCGTGCTCGGGTCGCGCCACCTCTACGACTGGGTCGACGACAACCCGCACGTCGAGGCGTGGCCGTGCGACGTCACCAACGACGTCTCCCGGGCGGCGTCGAACCACAAGCTGGTCGCGATCAACTCCGCGCTCAGCGTCGATCTCACCGGTCAGGTGAACGCCGACTCGCTGGGCGCGCGCATCTATTCGGGGGTGGGCGGTCAGGTCGACTTCATCCGGGCGGCCGGTGCGTGCGCGGGTGGGGCGCCGATCATCGCGCTCCCGTCGACGGCGGCCGACGGCACGCAGTCGCGCATCCGGTGCACGTTGGCGCTCGGGGCGGGCGTCGTCACGTCGCGCGCCGACGTGCACTACGTCGTCACCGAGCACGGCGTCGCCGACCTGCGCGGCAAGAGCCTCCGCGAGCGCGCCAACGCGCTCATCACGATCGCGCACCCGAGCTTCCGGGACGCGCTGCGCGCCGAGGCGCGTGAGGTCTGGCGCGGCGCGCTCGGCTGACCGGGACGGAGTCAACGCGGTCGCCGACGTAGCTACGGCGGGCGGGCTGAAAGCCCGCGGCCCGGCGGGCTGAAAGCCCGCGCTCCGGAGCGAGCGCTGGTCGGCGACATAGCCACGGCGGGGTGGTCGGCTACTCGCCCTTGCTCATGTCGACCGTGACGACCTGACGCGCCGGGAACGGCGTGGTCCGCACGAGCTCGACCCACTCCTCGCTGTTCTCGCCCAACGACCACCGCGGCACCTTCACGACCATCCGGTCGATCGTCTCCGCGGCGCCGAGCCCGAGGTGCGCGACCGGCGGCCCGCTCGCGCCTTGGCTCGACTCGACGTGCACCCAGTCGACGAACGTGCGGCCGCCCGCCTCGACCTCGACGCGGCTGCCGAGCGGCGCGTGCACCGAGAGCCAGGCGTTGACCGTGCACCCGGTGGACAAGTAGAGCTGTGGGGGCGCGAGCACGTCCGTCGCGAGGTGGTCGAGCACGCCGTCGTCGTTGAAGTCGGCCGAGACGACGCTCCGGTAGTTGCCGTCTTGCTCGAAGCCGAGGGCGGGCCCGATGTCCTCGAACGCGCCGGTCTCGAGCTGGTCCATGAGCACCACGCCGTCGTCGGGGGGCAGCGGGTCGCCCTGGGCGTAGGCGTTGCCCATCGCCATCAGGATGTCCTGGTCGGCGTCGTTGTCCCAGTCGACGAACATCGCCCCCCACGCCATCTCCGGGATGCCGGAGATGTGCTGGACGCCGAGCGCCTGCGCGGTGTCGATGAACGTGCCGTCGGGCAGGCCCTGGAGCAGCTTGTGGCTCGCGGCGTCGGTCAGGAACATGTCGCCGATGCCGTCGCCGTTGTAGTCGGCGAAGTCGACGCCCATGCAGAAGTGGGCCTCGTGGCAGTCACACTCGGCCTGGGTCAGTTCGCCGTCTTCGTAGGAGAACAGCACGTTCGCGCCGAACGTGGTGCCGTTGTCGTTGCAGACGTAGACGTCCATGTCGCCGTCGTCTTGCCAGTCGAACCACGCGGCGTCGAAGCCCTGGCCGCTCGCGAGGTCGGCGATCAGGTAGTCTTGGTCGGCGGTGAAGGTGCCGGTGCCGTCGTTCCACAAGACGATGTCGGTCATGTCTTGCACCGCGCTGCCGTGGATGAGGGCGTAGAGGTCGACGTCGCCGTCGCGATCGATGTCGTTCGGCGCGAGCTCCTTGACCTGGCTCGCGTTCGACCACGCCGGCAAGCTGGCCAGGACGAAGCCGCCTTCCCCGTTGTTGCGGTAGATCGCGGGGGCACCCTGGGCGCCGACGAGCAGGTCGGGGAAGCCGTCGTTGTCGATGTCGGCCGCGTTGAGGGCGGCGACGCTGCTCGGGGCGCTGAGCGGGGTGATGGTGAACGTCTCGTCGCCCTGGTTCCAGTAGACCGCGGGGGGTTCGGCGGCGAAGCCGAGCACGACGTCGAGGTCGCCGTCGCGGTCGAAGTCTTCGACCGCGACCGCGCCGCCGCCGTTGACGATGAACTGGTCGGTGTTGCGGGCGCCGCGCAGGCCCCCCGACGCGCCGCCTTCGGGGAACGTGGGCGCCGAGAGCGGCGCCGCGCAGGCCTGCTCGCCGCCGAGCACGAGCCGGGCGTCGTCTTCGGCGGGCTCGGTGTCGGTGTCGGTGTCGGTGTC